>DATEDU010000155.1:0-20914 GCA_035281525.1 Pyrinomonadaceae bacterium
AAGGTACCCAAGGACCGATTGTCTATGTTGGTTATTGTGACGGTTAGATAATAGTCACATTGGTGAGGGCCAAGTGACTTTCGCAAACACAATTAGAGTGTCTTTAAAGCCCGGTCTTTCCGCTACCTTCAAATATCGTCACCAGCTCGCGATTCTTCACCTTTTCCGGACCCAGCAATTTAGTCTTCTTGATCTCAAAAGCACCCTGCTCCGGCTGCAGCAGCGACAATCGTCCGCGACCTTTCCAAAAGCCAGGGTCGATGGTTATCTTCGCGTAGTACTCCTGGCCCGGCTTCATGTCAATTTCAAACCCGGTCTGTTTGTCACCCATCCGGCAAGTATGTTTTCCGGGCTCGAGCGTAACTCCGAAATAACGTCCGTTGTCCATTCGCGCGAGCTCTTTTTCGTCGCAGTAAACACTTGGCTCAAGAGCTGAGCCGGTGAACTGTTTGATTCGATAAAAGTAGATGATGGGTTTTTGAAGAGGAGCCGAAGACTCCGCGGGCTTCGCAGCTTCGCCCTGCGGCGCTGGTTCAGCGGGCTTCGCGGCTTCGGGTGATGGCGACTCAGCCGGCTTAGCTGCTTCGCTTTGTGGTGTTGGCGACTCAGCTGGCTTTGGATCCTGGGCCAGAACTGGGATGGCAAAGGCAAAGAATGCAATGAGCGTAATGGTGGCAAGTTTCATTGGGGGAACCTCCATGCTGACTTCTGTCAGCAAGAATATAGATTACTAACTGTATTTAGACGCGGGGGCGCGGTACGATTGCCCCCTTCCCAACCTACAAATTCTTCGAGCGTATTTTTAAAAACGATGGGGAGATTAGACCGCGACAGTCTCTTCTTCTACCAAATAAGGTGTTGCAGTCTGGGAGCCCGCCTCGGAATCTTCTGCTAAAACGGCTTGAATAACTGGCAAGCTCAATGAATGCTTCTTGGATATTCCCGGCACGTCGTGCCCCGCAGCGTAAACGGGATGCCGGCCATGCTGTTCATACCACTCAGCGAGGTTTGCCGTCTTGTGCATGTTTTCAATAATCTGCCGCCAACCCACACCCGTGTTATAGGCACAGAATGAAATCTCGCCTTCCTGGGTTCCGTAAGGGATGACGCACATTTCCGTACGCCGAAAATCGTAGTTGAAGAGATCCTGGAACCACATACCTTCGACGCAGAGAACGCGCCAGACGTCGTTCGCATCATCCGTCGCACTTTTCATGCGATCGTTGCGATCGGAACTGGAGTTCGTCGAAGAAGGTTTGAACAGGTTGATGATCTGCGAAATCGGAAATCCTGCCGGCGCCCGTTCGGCGTTGAAGTTACGCAAAATCGCCATCGCAAGTTGAGCATACGAGAGTTTCTTGCCGCGAGCCGTATCCGTTATCACCGCTACGTCCTTCATGAACTGCTCATAGTCGAAGAACTCGAACAGTGATTTGAACTGACCTGTTTTTCGATTCACTACCATCAACGTGAAGATCCCGCAGTTTGGATGGCAGTTGCACGAAGACCAGCCCCACGGCGCATCGGCACCTTGCAGCATATCCATCACGCTGGTAAATGCCGAATACGATGAAAGCGGAAACCAGTCGCGCAAAGGCTGCAACTGCCCGCTCAGTTGATCCTTCAGATCATGAGTCATGCCGGCGAGCGTGTAGCGCTGTTTCAGTCGAACATCATCAGAGACATCTTCGTCGCGACCGGTGAAAGACACCGGTTGGAAGGCAATTGTCTGAACCTTGTCGATATTGTTTGCAGCAAACTCAACTATCTGTCCGATGCCGTCATTGTTAATCGTATTGACGATTGTCGTCACAAGCGTAACCTTGATGCCGACGCTGGCGAGATTCTCAATCGCTCGCACCTTTACATCAAACAGGTTGCCGACGCCGCGATGCTTGTTCTTCTCTTCGCTCACGCCATCGAACTGGAGATACACGCCATGCTGGCCCGCAGCCTTCGCAGCTTTACAAAACTCGAGATCTTCAGCGAACCGAATGCCGTTCGTCGCAGCCAGAATTCGGTAAAAGCCAATCTTCTTCGCGTAAGCGACCGCGTCAAGATAGTACGGCGACAAAGTCGGCTCGCCACCGGAGAAGAGGATGATGATCTGGCGTCGCGGTTTGAAAGAAACAGCCCGATCGAGAATTGCTTTCGTGTCTTCGAACGTAGGCTCGTGCACGTAGCCAACCTGATTTGCATCCATGAAGCATGGATTGCACATCATGTTGCAGCGGTTCGTCAGGTCAACAGTTAGAACAGCTCCTCGGCCGAACTTGATGTTAGAAGTGCCGTGCTTATGAACAGCGGCATCTTCGGCGGCGCGAAAGTCGCGCCCAAAGAACAAGGACTCGATTCTATGGAGAAACGCCGGATCGGTCGCCATCACGTCTTCGAACTGTCCGTGTGACGGGCAGTTCTTCCGCATGATTACCTGACCGTTTTCTTCAAGAATCTGCGCTTTGATTTCGCCGGGATGCCGGTGCATCAACGTGTCCAAAGGTGTTTGGCCACTAATGACTGCATTGCGAACTTCTTTTACGCAGGAGGGGCAGAGACTATCCGTCTCCCGTGGAAAGCCCAATGGCGGAGCTGATCTTTCGTAGGATTTTAATAATGGCTCGGCCGCCCAGTTTGGCCTGATTGCCTCGCCTTCTGGAAGACGCCGGTTGACTGATTGAAAAGCCTTCCAGGCGACGTCCGACAAGTTTGAGAGGAACTTCGAACTGGCTACTCCGGCAAGTTTTCCTTTCTCGGATTCGCCTCTACGAAATTGGTCGCTAAACACCGGCTGTCGGATCCCCTTCTGAAGCGCCGCAAATAGGCGCAATTTTATCGAGCAGTGCCGGCACACCAATCCCTGTCAGCACAGAACGCATGATAGTGGGCAAACCCCCGAAAAAGCAAGGAAAGAGGACATTTTCCATTTTCCATTTGCCATTTTCCACATTTGGGCAAAATAATGAGCCGTCCTAAAGAAAATGACTAACATGAACTCAAAATCGGCTTTGGGGCTTGCTGCCGAGGTTGGCGGCAAGATCATGGGCGACGGTAGCGTCCTAATTGAGCGAATCGCTGACCTGGAAACGGCGAAAGAAGGCGACATTGCGTACGTCGAAGACAAAAAACACTTCGAGATCGCCCGGCGAAGCAATGCGTCTTGCCTCATTGTCAGCGAAGAATTTGTCTCAGATGGAATACCCAGCGAAAACAGGGCATTGATCCAAGTCGCGCGGCCAAAGCTGGCATTTGCCCTCATCGCGCGGTTGTTAAAGCCGCCAAAACAGCGCGAGCCTTTTACTCATCCCACGTCAGTGATCGCGGAGAGCGCCGATATAGCGCTCACGGCATACGTCGGACCGCACGTCTCGATCGGCGAGAACTCACGCGTGGGTGCTGGAACACGAATCGAAGCCGGGGTGGTGATCGGCGACGACGTGACGCTCGGAATCGACTGCGTGCTGCATCCCAACGTAACGATTTATGACGGAGTGATGTTGGGCGACCGAGTATTACTGCATGCCGGAGTTTGCATTGGGGCCGACGGATTTGGGTTTGTTCGTGACGACATGGGTTATCACAAATTTCCGCAGGTCGGCACGGTAATAATTGAAGATGACGTCGAGCTGGGAGCCCACACCTGCGTTGATCGCGCTGCGCTGGGACACACTAGGATCGGGCGCGGGACGAAAATCGATAACCTGGTACACGTAGGTCACAACTGCGACATTGGCGAGCGCGTCGTAATTGCGGCTCAAACCGGAATCAGCGGTAGCGTAGTGATTGAAGACGATGCAGTCATAGGCGGTCAGGTCGGATTTGGGGATCATACGCGCGTACAAAAAGGGGCGGTGATAGGTTCGAAGGCAGGAATTCTACCCGGCAAGATTGTGCGGCCGGGCGTTTGGTGGGGCATTCCAGTGCAACCGCTTGATGTGTACAAGCGGATGAATGCTCACTTGGGCCGTTTACCGCAAATGCGCGGAGATCTCAAAGAGCTGCGGGATCGGGTAAGAGATTTGGAAGAACGACTCGGTCGAGATCCGTCCAAATGAGTCTAGAGTCTGGAGTCTGGAGTCAGGAGTCTGGAGTCAAGATTACGAATTACTGACTTCTGACTGCAGACTCTAGACCCTAGACTCCAGACTTTTAAATATTCGTTGGGCGGCACGCCTCGACGCACCACCCTCCCCCAGTTGATGAGCCACCTCACGCAACCTTCCGCGCATTTCCTCATTTCGATCCGGTGTCAGCAAGGAAAGAATCTCCGTCGCCAATCCTCCCTCATTCAACTCATTCTGCATCAGCTCCGGTACAATTCGTTTTCCCGCAACCAGATTCACCAATCCGTAATGATCCGTCGTGATCAAACTCCCAAGCACATGCCAGTTGATCGCCGACTCCTTATAGACAATCACCATCGGCGTGCCCAACAGAGCAGCTTCAAGCGTTACCGTTCCGCTGGCGACGGCAGCAACATCCGATGCCGCCAACGCTTCTCGAGTTTCATGATGAACTATTCGTAATGTCTCAGGCAGAGCCAGCGTTGACGTTCGAGCGTTCACGATGTCCTTGGCCTCTTTCGGTGACCGGCTGGGAGCGACCACCAAAATGAATTGAGCGTCTGATCGCTCCCGAGCTATAAGCGCTGCTGCATCCAACATTGGCGGCAGAATGCGTTGGAGTTCTTTGCTCCGGCTACCGGGCAGGAGAGAGATAATCGGTCGCTTCGGATCGAGCTCATTGAAACGGCAAAACTCCTCACGACCATAACGCGCCGTCACCGCTCCGGCGAGAGGATGGCCCACAAACTCTGCATGATTGACACCTCGCCGCGAATACCAATCAGGCTCGAACGGTAGGATCGTCAGCATCAAGTCTACGTCGCGACGAATCGTTCGCACGCGATGCGAGCGCCAGGCCCACAATTGGGGACTGATGTAGTAAATCACTTTCAAGCCGCGTCGGTGCAGGGAACGAGCCAAACGCAGGTTGAAGTCTGGCCAGTCAACAAGGATGACCGCATCTGGGTTCTTTTCAATCGCCGCTTGCCTCAAGCTTTTGAATGCTCGCCAGAACTTTGGCAGTGCCCGTCCGATTTCCAATAGACCGAGAATCGCCAGGTCATCCGTCTGCACAACCGGCTCGACGCCTACTGCTCGCATCTGCGGACCCGTGGCTCCAAAAACTTCCAGCGGGAGATCGGGTGCGACTGACCGTAGTTCGCGGACGAGGGCTGCTGCGTGAGCGTCACCCGAAGGCTCGCCCGCGACGATCATTAGCCTGAGTGGGTTCGGCATTGAGAGGCAATGATATCAGGGAGCAGGAGGCAGGAGCAGGAGGCAGGAGTAGGAGGCAGGAGGCAGGAGTAGGAGGCAGGAGGCAGGAGGCAGGGGGCAGGAGCAGGAGGCAGGGGTAGGAGCAGTAGCAGACGAGGAGATCGTGCACCTGCTCCCGCCACCGGCACCTCTTCCCGCCGCCTGCTCCTGACATCCTGCTTCCTGCGCCTCCTTTTTTCATGTTAAAGTCCCTCCGCTGTGCACACTTCGGGAGGGGTCTTCGCTTTCTTTGCGCGTTGCTTTTTCCTCAACGGACATTCTCGCGGTTGCCCGTCTTGCCCTCGCTATCGTTATCTTCCAATTTGTTTCGATAACTGGAACGGCCCAGCAAACGAATCCCGTCGATCGTAAAGTTACGAATCCAATCACGGATACGCCCAACGTCAATCCGTTAACACAGGACCAGCCAATCCGGGCGAGGCGCGCCGCCACAGAGCAACAGGGTGTTGCCACTGACGAACTCAAGGTCGACGCCGAGCAACAAAGTGGCTCCGGCCCGGAAAACGCTCGAGTCGTTGTTTACGAAGGAAACGTTGACGCACGCATTGGCTTGTATCGTTTGCAGGCCGACAAGGTTACCGTTTACGAAGCCAACAACAAAGTAATCGCCGAAGGCAATGTGGTTTTCGATCAAGGCGACCAGCAGAGAATTACGGGTAGCCGGGCAGAGTGGAACTACAAGACCAAGACCGGCTTCTTCATCAACTCCACTGGATTTACAAACCAAACTGACGACGGTACTCGAATCTATTTCACAGCCGACCGGGTCGAAAAGATTAGTTTAGACACGATCATCGTTACGAATGCTCAGGTTACGGCTTGTGACGAGGACGTTCCGAAGTGGAGCTTCCACGCCAAGCGCGCGCGGATCAAGACCGGCGATCGAGTCCGCATTTACTCGCCTCACATGAGAATAAAGGACGTGCCGATTCTCTACTCGCCGTATCTTTCGGTGTCATTGAAACGCGATCGTGCCTCCGGATTCTTGACGCCAACCTTCTCCGGCTCGGGCAAAAAAGGTTTCCGCATATCAAACGGTTACTTTCTGACTCTCGGCAGATCGGCGGACATTACTCTTCGGAACGACATCTTTACCGGGCGAGGCATCGGTGTAGGCGCCGACTTGAGGACTCGCGCCAACTCACGCTCATATTTCAACATGGGGTTCTACGCGATCAAGGATCGCATCTTCGGCGCGGAAGCCAGCCCTCAGGATCCTGACCAGGGCGGTTCGAGCTTTTATGTTGACGGCGTGCATTACTTCCCAAACGGCTTTCTTGCCGCAGCCGACATCAACATCACTTCGAACCTGGCATTCCGGCAACTATTTTCCGACACGATTCAGCAGGCCATCTCGCCGGAGGAACGTTCGCAAGTCTTTGTTAACAGGAACCACAAGGACTTCAGCTTCAACTTTCTCGCGCGTACTCAAGTCACTTCACTGCCGACTAGTCGCATTCGCATTCGAGAGCTGCCCAGCATCACGATCGACAAACGAGCCTCGCCGCTGAATTTCATAAAGAAGCTGCCAGTTTACTTTTCGTTTCAGGCGGCCGCCGACGGCCTAAGCCGTAAGGAAACGATTGAAGACCCCGTTGCTTTTCAAACCGACGTCGGTGGTGGGCCAATTATCTCTCCGTCGATGGTCCAACGGCTGGATTTCTATCCGCGCGTGTCTTTGCCACTGAGCTTCGCCGGCTTTTCCTTTACGGCGACTGGGAGTGCCCGGGCCACTTTTTATTCAAACTCTCTGGAACCGACCACCAGGACCGTTTTGAGCAGAAATTTGACGCGTGGTTACGGCGAGTTTGAGTTCGACTTTCGGCCTCCCGCCTTTGCCAGGGATTTTCACCGGGGGAAAAACTTTTTCTTCCGTCATTTGATCGAACCATACGTAATCTATCGAAAGATTACTGGTATAAATGAATTCGATCGATTGATTCGCTTCGACTACAACGACGCGATTGCCGACACCAATGAAATTGAGTTCGGAATCGCCAACCGCTTTTTTACTCGCCGTTCGACGGAAACCGTCGGCGGAGAAGCGGCGCGAGTTCTTGCCGAAGCGAAAGGACCGGTCTCGACGCAGCCCTACGAAGTCTTGACGGTTACGATACGCGGCAAGTACTTCTTCGACCCATTCTTCGGCGGTGCTTTGAAACCGGGTCGCCGGAATCAGTTCTATCCCATCAACACCTTGTCCGGATTCACTTACGGTGGCATCCCGAGGCGTTTCTCGCCGCTCAACATTGAAACCAGGTACCGACCCACGCCCGACATATTTGTTGACTTGCGGACGGACCTCGATACGCGTGAGGGTGGGCTGCGCGCGCTTTCGACCACATTTGGAATCAACAAGCCGCTCATTCAGGCTTTCCAGAGTTTTTACTTCACGCGGGCTATTGAGCTGATCCCAAGTTTGGCTCAGTTCGCCGATGCGCGCGGAGTTGAGCCAGGCACGTTGAGGGGCTCGCAGTGGAGCCCGTCGATCTTTTTGGGTGACCGCGAACGTGGTCTATTTGGAGGTACATCGTTCTTTTTCGACTTTCAAACGCGGCCTGACAGGGGTAATAGCTCGCTGATTAGCTCGACAGTGACCTTGGGTTACACGTGGGATTGTTGTGCGGTTACCGCGCAGAACTACACTTTCAATGTGGGAGTCAGGAGAGAGAATCGCGTCGTTTTCAGTTTCCGGCTGAATGGGATTGGGACGTTCGGCACGGAGCAGATTGGCCAACACTTCCGCTAAAAAACTGAAATTAGTTGGCCATTGGGGGTTTTCCCATATTGCTGTCAGGTCTGAGATTTATCTATACTGTTGCGGCTGACCCGGTTCACATTGAAAGCGATCCAGGTCCAGCCTTCAACACTTAGACGCGGAATCAGTCTATTTCGTGATTGCCTGCGAACACTTTGGTTTGGAACGTCCCTTCTCTCTCTGACAGTGAAATACTGTTGAAGAACGCCCCCACCATCTCGCAGCTTTTAGACTTGAGTGCCAGGTATTTAATTTCCAATTGCCAATTGCCGATTGCCGATTGAAAAAGGCGAATCAAACCCGCCGGTCTTAAATCGGCATTTGGCAATCGACAATCGGCAATGTTTCACCGGGAGAACGCCTTGAAAAGACATATCCTACTCATCACTTTTGCTTTAATCGCAGTAACGATCTGCGCAGGTACTTTGCATTTAACCTCGGCAGGATCTGCTTCAGTTGCCCCAATCGCACAACTTGTTCAGGACGACAGGATTTTTTCGAGAGGCACGCTGCCGGTGCTCAGTCAGGGTCGCTCGGACGTTCGACAAGACGTTGACAAAATCTTGCGACGTTACGATGTGCTCGAATTCGAGCCCAGGGCAATGGCCGACCGCGTTCGTAGTACCGGGGCTATGCGCCTGCCCACCTCTACTGGTCCTTTCGATATCGAATTAGCACCGTACGACATGAGAGCTCCTCACTATCGAGCCGAAGTCGTTCTTGATGGAGGCGAAGTCCGCTCGTTAGAGCGAACGCCTGTGCGCACGTATAAGGGAAGTGTCCGAGGCAAAGCTCAAGTCCAGGCAAGATTGACGATCGATGAGAACACTTTTGAAGGCGTAATCATCACACCCAACGACCTATATTTTGTCGAGCCGGCCCGCAAGTATTCGTCGGCAGCCACTGAACGTGACTTCCTCTTCTACAAAGGCACGGACGTAATTCAGAGTTCGTTTGGTGAGTGCGGCGTCACGCTCGCAGACAAAGTTTCGAGCGAAGCTTCTCGTCTGAAGTCACAGCGAGAAATCAGTGCCTTCGCGACCGGAGCAGTGACGGACGATCTATTTGCGCCTGCACGGAGCATCGACTTGGCGACAGATGCGGACTTTGAGTACTTCAGTTTTTTCGGAAACGCTACTGCCGCGAACAATGAAATACTCAGCATCATGAACTCGGTCGAAGGGATCTACAACACTCAATTCGGAATTCAGTTCACGATTGTTTTTCAGAATGTCTGGGGCACGAGTAACGATCCATACACAACGTCGATTGCGGAGGACCTGTTGGTGGAGTTCCTGGTTGAGTGGAACGATCATCGGGTCGAAATCAGACGCGATCTTGCACACCTCTGGACTGGCAAGAACATTACTGCGCCTGATCTAAGCACCGGCACAATCGGAATAGCCTTCCGCCCAGGTCTGGAGTGTCCGCTCGGACTCACAAGCTATGGATTATCGGAGAGATTGTCTCAGACTCCGCAGAAAATCATCCTGTCCGCGCACGAGATTGGTCACAATTTGGACGCCTCTCATACGGATGAGCCGAGTCAAATTGCTGGCTGCGAGAACACGATCATGCAGTCTTCGTTGAGCAGCATGACTCAGCAGACGTTTTGTACGGCCTCGGTCAATCAAATCGACGCTCATGCCAATGCTAACGTGGCTTGTCTGACGAGAACTTTAAATGCGGGCTGTACATATACTCTTTCGGCTGCCGGCCAAAAGTTTCCAGCGGCTGGTGGCTCATCAAGCGTTAACGTGACAACCACCGGAAGCAACTGTCTCTGGGGCGCCGAGAGTGCTGAGACTTGGATCACTATCAATTCGGGGGCAAACAGCGCCAACAACGGTACAGTCACTTTTACAGTCGCCCCCAATAACTCGGGATATGGCAGGACGGGAGTCTTACGAATTGCCGAACAAAATTTTATGGTCACCCAGGATGGGGGCAGTGGCTGTGCTGTCACGCCCATCTCTTTTGGCCAAACAATTAATGCAAATATCGCGCTGAGCGATTGCCAATCTTCAGAACGAGTGGGCAGTTTCGCCGATCAGTACTCATTCGGCGGGCAAGCGGGACAGCAGATAAAAATCGAGATGTCAGCCTCAGGCGGATCCACTCTCGATACGTACGTTTACTTAATCGGCCCAATAACGGGACCGGTCCGTACGGTTGTAACTTCAAGCGATGACATTGAGCTGGGAGTTAACACCAACTCGCGCGTACCTTTGAACGGCTTTTTCAGTCTGCCGGCAACGGGTGCGTATCTGATTGAGGCTACGTCCTTTGGTCCAAATGACACGGGCAACTATGCGATCACGCTCAGCGATAACAGCGCTTCAAACAATGTTTCATTCAGCAGCGCCGCTTTCAGCGTTAACGAAGGTGTTGACGGCAACGGCCTTGGGTTTGAAGGCACTGGTTCGCGTACTATCACGGTCTCGCGTTCCGGCGATGTCAGCGGGGCCGCCACGGTGGACTTTGCGACTTCCGAAGGGACAGCCGACGAGCGCCGCGACTATACGATTGCCCGCGGTACTCTGCGATATGGTCCAGGAGAAACCAGCAAGTCATTCCCGGTGCTCATAACCGATGACAGGTTCAAACCTGGCGACATGGCTCGCAGTCGAAACAACTTTAGCCAGTTCATTGTTATCGAGAACCAGACTGAGACCGTCAATCTAACTCTCAGTAATCCGGTGGGCACGAGTCTGGGAGGTACGCCGACGGCCGTGTTGACGATCAACGATAACGATTCGGTCACTGGCACGAATCCGGCGAGTAACGAGACGTTAGTCAGCCGCTTCTTCGTCAGGCAACAGTACATGGATTTCCTGAACCGCGAACCCGACCTCGGTGGTCTTGGTTTCTGGGCGGGAGGCATCGACGTGTGCGGCGGAGATCTGAATTGCCGCAAGGTAAAGAGTATCGACACATCCGCGGCTTTCTTTTTAGCAATCGAGTTTCAGGAGACAGGCTTCGTGGTTCATCGAGCTAACAAGGCAGCCTTTGGCGACATCAATCCGCCTGCGATACCCGTACCCGTCCGGCTAAGTCCGTTTCTAGCCGAAACGAGACGCATCCAGGAGGGCGTAATCGTTGGAGTAGGTGATTGGGCGGCGCAATTGGAAGCCAACAAGGTCGCCTACTTTAATGAGCTCTGTAGCCGCCCACAGTTTTTGAGTATGTACTCGCTGGCGATGACGTCGCAGTCGTTTGTAGACACTCTGAACACGCGATCAGGCAACGTGCTCTCGACGGCGGAACGCGATGCGCTCGTTGCGCAATTGGAGTCGGGTGCAAGGACTCGTGCCCAGGTCGTTCGAGCAGTCGCTGAAGATCCAACGATGGTAGCGAACGAGTTCAATCGCTCATTCGTGCTGATGCAATACTTTGGGTACATGCGCCGTAATCCGGATGATCCGCAGGATATCAACTTCAACGGATTCACTTTCTGGTTGACCAAGCTCAATCAGTTCAACGGAGACTTCCGAGGGGCCGAGATGGTCAAAGCCTTCATTGAGTCGATCGAGTACCTCGAGAGATTCGGTCCGTAAGAACGCTGAAAGCGTTCAAGAATTCAGCCCAGGGTTGCGCTTTGGCAACCCTGGGTATAGGGAACGCGGTTTAGATCGCAACCCTGTCAGGGTTGCGATTAATCCCATGGTGAGGTTCGGTCCCAGGGTTGCCAAAGCGCAACCCTGGGCTCAGTTCCGCAACGCTTTCAGCGTTTAGTTGCACAAGAGCAAATCAGCGTTTAGTTGCACACAAGAGCAAAATATGAGTACTAAGCTGCGACGGCGGTGGCTGATCGTAGTGTTAAGCGTGTTCGCGCTTGCACTCGCGACGGCTGCCGCTGTCAGCATTCAAACCGGCGAGACCAAGTCTGCCCAAGAAACCCAAACCAGACCCCTGACACAACAGGAAGCACAGAAGGTAGCCCAGGGAATCAAGCAGCTCGTAAATAAGTCAACTGAAGGACTCGTCTCTGTGCAACACGCTGACGGAACGGTCTCGATGGATCTTCAAGGCCGCTTTCAAAACGTCGCCGTGGCAAAGAAGAATGCTGACGGGACTATTACTCAAGCGTGCGTCGACACGCCTGAAGCTGCGGCAAGATTTTTTCAAATCGATCCTCAACTGATAGAGGATCAAGCGACACCGAAACGCTCCCAAACAAATCCGTGATTACCACCTGACGAGACCCGGGAACCTGGGATTGATGAAAAAGAGGCCCCTCCGAGTCCCACTAACCCTGATCGCATTGAAGGCGGTCCTCTTCCTATCCTTCATTTCAGCCGAAGGATCCGCCACCATCGTGGTCCAGAACAACGATGGTCCCGGAGTAGGATTCAACGATCCGACACCGGTCGCACCAGTCGGCAATAATTCCGGCACGACGCTGGGGCAACAACGCCTCAACGCCTTTCGGTATGCGGCCAATATTTGGGGAGCTATTCTGAATAGCGATGCGACAATTGTCGTGCGAGCAACCTGGGAGCCCTTGACTTGCACTTCCACGACGGCAGTACTTGGCTCGGCTGGATCGGATGATATTTTCCGCAACTTCGCGGGAGCACAGTTTACAAACACGTGGTACAGCGCCGCGCTTGCCAACGCCCTCGCCGGCGGTGACCTCGATGCCGATCACGAGATCAATGCCCGGTTCAATATCAACCTCGGAACTCCCGGCTGTTTAGACAACTCACCGTTTTACCTCGGTCTCGATAACAACCACGGAAACGCCGTGGATCTGGTGGCGGTACTGCTCCACGAGTTTTCTCACGGGTTGGGCTTTCAAACCTTTACCAGCTCGAGCACTGGGGTACAAAATTCCGGTTCTCCTTCCGTTTATGACCGGTTCCTTTTCGATAACACCGTTCAGAAAACCTGGAGTCAAATGACCGACGTTGAGCGTCAGGCGTCAGCAGTGAATACGGGTAACCTCGCGTGGAGTGGGCCACGAGTCACCGCTGACGTACCGAATGTCCTGGCATCTCCAAGCCTTCAGGTAGGTCAGCCTGGGGCTATCGCTCAGGTCTTCGAGGTCGGCACTGCTGCGTTTGGACCACCGTTAACGACTGCGGGTGTGGGCGCAATACTTGTTCAGGCTTTGGATGCCGCCGACGGAGTTGGACCATCAACTACGGACGGGTGTTCAGCGCTGACGAATGCCGGAGCGGTGTCAGGAAAGATTGCCCTCATCGATCGAGGCGATTGCCTTTTTGTAGAGAAAGTAAAGAACGCTCAGAACGCCGGAGCCGTGGGAGTGGTCATTGCCAACAACGTTGCCAATCCGGCCATCATTCAACTGGGTGGTTCAGACGTTTCCATCATGATCCCGTCGGTGATGGTGTCTCAAGCCGATGGCAATACAATACGAAGTCAGCTCGGGCTTGGACTCCTCGCGCGTATGTTGCTGGACCCGACATTGAGTGTAGGCACAGATTCACAACATCGCGCTTTAATATTTGCTCCTAATCCGATCCAGTCTGGCTCGTCCATTTCGCACTGGGACACATCTCTTTTTCCCAGCCAGCTGATGGAGCCCAACATCAGCGGCGACCTCACTCACAGCGTCGTACCGATCTGGGATTTGAGCTTTTCGTTATTACGCGATGTTGGTTGGTCGGGAAATGCGATCGGTGACTCACGGTTTTTTGTTAGACAACACTACCGAGACTTTCTCAATCGAGAACCGGATCCAAACGGCCTTAGTTTTTGGAATAGGGAAATAGCGGGGTGCGGCATTGATCTCGTCTGCCAGGATGTGAAGCGCATTAACGTTTCGGCCGCTTTCTTCTTGTCGATTGAATTCCAGGAGACAGGTTATCTGGTCTATCGGATGTACAAAGCTGCATTCGGCGATATCAATCCGCCGGCGGTACCAGTGCCTGTCAGGTTCGAAGAATTCTTGCCCGACACGGTTCAAATAGGGCTGGGAGTGCAGGTAGGTGTCGGAAACTGGCAGCAGCAATTAGAAACCAACAAGCAACTTTTTGCGTCGAACTTTGTCTTACGGCAGCAGTTTATCAATGCGTTTTCGGGAACGACTAACGCTCAGTTCGTGGACAGGTTGAATACGAACTCAGGTGGCGCACTCTCATCGACGGAGCGGCAAACTCTCCTAAGTGCTCTCGATGGCGGCACGATGACGCGAGCGCAGGTATTAAGAGCTGTGGCTGAGGATCAAACGCTGCGCGATGCGGAGTTCAGGAAAGCGTTCGTGCTGATGCAGTATTTTGGCTACCTGCGCCGCAATCCTGACAGTTCTCCTGATACGAACTTTGGTGGCTGGCAGTTCTGGTTAGACAAACTGAACCAGTTTAATGGGAACTTCGTGGAGGCGGAGATGGTCAAGGCGTTCATCGTGTCGATTGAGTATCGACAACGATTTGGATCGTAATCAAAACCCATTTGACATTTGTCATTGAACATTTGTCATTTGCATTTCATTTCGTGTTTCTTATTCGTGGATCGTGGTGTTCGTTGCTATAAAAGACGATCCACGAAACACACGAAGTGAGACACTAAATGACAAATGACAAATGTCCAATGACAAATGTCGAATGGGTTTAAATCATCCTCGAGATTGTGATGCTTAAAACCTCTGGCCGTACTCGATCGAGGTAATGAACGCTTTCACCATTTCAGCCTGAATGAAGTTGCCGTTGAATTCATTCAGCTTACTCAACCAGAAGTTAAATCCACCAAAACCGGTGTCAGGCGCGTCGTCGGGATTACGACGCAAGTAACCAAAATACTGCATTAAAACGAAGGCTTTACGAAACTCACGTTGATGGAGATTTGAATTCTCGGCAACGGCCCGCAATGCCACTGCACGCCGAGCCGGATCATTAGGCCCCAAGCTGAGCGCTGCCACGATAGCCGCCTTCTCACTGCTCGAAAGCACACCCTGGCCAGCCTGACCAAAAGCTCGCTCGTCGAGTTTTGTAACAAACGCGTCCGCGCTCATGCCATTCGGATATTCAGCCAGGAACGCCGGCCGTTGCACAAACGCCTGTGTGAAAGCAACCTTGTTGTTCTCTAACAACTGCTCCCAGCCGATCCTGCCAACAATCAGTCCGTTGGAAATGCTGCGCATGTCGGGCATGAATGTTTCGCGTCTGATAGGTACCGGCTTTCCAGGCAGATCGCCAAATGCCGCTTTGTGGATGCGATAGACCAGGAAGCCGGTGTTCTCAAACTCAATTGACAAAAAGAACGCCGCCGATACGTTGATCCGCTTCACCTCAATGCAGGCTGCGTTGGTGCCGCATTGCAGAATCTCGTTTTCCCAGAAACGAAATCCGTCCGGCTCTGGCAAACGACTCAAGAAGTCTACGTAGTGTGTATGAACGAAAAAGTCCGCATCGTTAATCGTAATAGGAATAGTCGTCCCAGGCCTCAGGCGTAACGGTTTGACCTTCAGGTCCCCATAAAAAAGCTCCGAAGGCAGACCAGGTACCTCCGTTTCCAGTCGCAAAGTGGGAGTCCCCTGACCGAAAGCTATGGAACTGGCAAGGGTGATTAAAAGGAAAACGACCGCAATTCTCATTTTATTGCTCCTGATGGGCATTCTTTTCAAGAGGAAGGGGCGAGAGGAACTCCTCTCAATCAGTGCCTGGACGTACCAACAAAGTGGAGAGTCTATCTTGCCCCCGAAGTTGCTGTCAAACTTGGGCCTGTCGGACAAAAACGGCATTGACATATGATGGCAATTCGTGTTCTAAGTATGCTCATAATCTGCACTGTTTGCCGGCATTCTTAGCGCCGCATCGCCATCCGAGCCAGCAGTAGCCTCGTTTAGGAGTAGCATTATGTTGCCCCCCCTTCGCCCGACCAACACGCTACGTGTCGTAATTCTCCTTGCGACTATGGCCCTCGGCGGCTTGTGGGTTCTAATTCAGACGCCGACAGCGTCGTCGCAAGGCTCATCTTTCAAGAATTTCGAAAGTCCGCAGGTGCACCCACTGGCCCTAACGCCTGATGGCACCCGTTTGCTCGCAGTCAACTCACCAAACGCCACGCTCTCCGTGTTCCAACTCGTCTCAGGCACTCCGGTCCTGACTGCCGAGATTCCAGTAGGGTTGGAACCTGTCAGCGTCGCCGTGAGAAATAATCGCGAGGCCTGGGTCGTCAATTGGCTGTCAGATTCAGTCAGCATCGTCGATCTCACTCTCGGGAATGTTGTGCGCACAATCGACGTTGGTGATGAGCCGACTGACGTGCTCTTTGCGGGACCGGGAAACAACAAAGTCTTCGTCTGTGTCTCCGGTGGTGGACGACAACAGGTAGGATTCACGGATGTTACAGGCGCGGCCGGCGCGGTAAAAGTTTTTGACGCAAACGATCCATCACTATTTCCGGCGATCATTGAAAACTTTGGTAAACAGCCGCGCGCGCTTGCGCGTAATGCAAACGGCTCGCGTGTTTATGTCTCAGTCTTTGAATCGGGTAATCAGACGACCATCGTTCCTGAGTCGATTGTCACTGCTAATGGTGGACTGCCCGCGCCGAACCCATCGATGGCGGCGGGACTTCCTGCAGCTCCTCCTACAAGTCTGATCGTCAAATGGGACGGCGCTAACTGGAGAGATGAGATTAATCGATCGTGGACTGCACATATTCCATTTACCCTGGCTGATACTGATGTGGTCGTTCTCGACGCTTCGAGTCCCGGGCTTTCGTCTCCCATCAGCGGAACCGTGCGAGGACTCGGAACACACATTGGGAACATGGCCTTTAACACGGCCAGCCAACAATTAATTGTCGCTAACCTCGACGACATAAATCAGGTTCGCTTTGAACCGAACCTAATGGGAAAGTTTCAGGCAAGCCGCGTTTCGATACTGGACGCCGCACCAACAACTCCGTCGCTCATCAGCACATCTGATTTGAACTCTCACGTGGACTTTAACAACTCAACCGGCACTCCCGCTGAACGAGCATTAAGCCTCGCTTTGCCTGCCGACATCGTTCGGCAGTCTGATGGCACTGTGTACGTAGCGGCTACGAGCTCGGCGAAAGTGGGCGTGTTGTCATCGGCAGGTGCAGTAACTGGTCGTATCGGCGTTGGAAATGGGCCGACCGGACTCGCTCTTGACGAACCACGGCTACGGCTTTACGTGCTGAACCGCTTCGATCAGACTCTGAGCGTCGTCGATACCGCCAGTAACTTGCAAGTGTCTCAGGTCGGCATCGGTTTTAATCCGGAGCCTGCGTCAGTTCGCAACGGCCGTATCTTCCTTTACGACGCCGCGAACCTGTCTTCGCACGGAACCGTGTCGTGCGCGAGCTGCCACCTGAATGGTCATCGCGACGGCTTGGTTTGGGACTTAGGCAATCCACAAGGTTCTGTAGATCCGGTAACTACTTCGTTGCCGACCGGTTTCGTTGGCTTCGAAAACCAACACCCGATGAAAGGACCGATGATGACTCAGAGTCTTCGTGGCATTATCGGCAACGAACCGTTTCACTGGCGAGGTGATCGAGCCGGACTCGAGAACTTTAACGGCGCGTTCGTGTCGTTATTGGGAGGGCGTCTCCTCTCTGCGGATGAAATGGCATCTTTCAAAGCGTTTGTCGCTTCGCTCACTTATCCTCCAAACCCAAATCAATTTATTTCGCGGTTCCCAAACCAAAACGGTTTCTTTCAATTCAACAAGCTATTTGGTCCCGCTACTAACCCGAGTAGTGGAACTATCGACTGCAGTCAGTGCCATTTGTTACCCAATTTCGCCGTCGGCACAGATAACAAGATCACTCCCAAAACGGATCTTCACGAATCTCAAGCAGTGAAAGTGCCGCATTTGCGTGCCATGTATCAGAAAGTCGGTATGAGTAAGACAGCGGGAGAAAAACTCACTGGCTTCGGTTTTTCCCATGACGGGTCGTTCGACACGCTGTTTAATTTTCAAACAGCGCCACAGTTTAACTTTGGCCAGGCAGGTAGCCAGGCGACCGCCGACAGTTGGCGCAGCAGCATTGAGAACATGCTGCTGACATTCGACAGCGGTATCGCTCCCACCATTGGTGTGATGGTGACGGTCCACGCTTCAAATAAATCCAATTTCGAAGTGACGAATCGCATCAACACCCTGATGGACCAGGCTACGCAGGGCCATTGCGATCTGATAGTGCGAGGCTTCTACTTTGGCAGCCCGCGAGGTTTCCGTTTCATCGGCAACCAGAGGTTTCAACCCGACAGCTTGTCCGAAGCTTCAGTGAGTTTTCAGCAACTACTTGATGCGGCGGGTAGCGGAAATGAACTTACGTTCATGGGCGTTCCGGTGGGGACGGGTCAGGCGTTTGCGCTGGACCGCGATGCCGATGGGCTTTTGAATGACGATGAACCGCGTACCTCAGTCAACATCAGCGGCCGAGCCGTAAATGCAAACGGCGTCGGCATCGCAGGAATTACAGTTACGTTGTCGGGAACTCAGTCGGCTACGGCGGTGACTGACTCCACCGGCAAGTTTATATTCAACCTCGTATCGATGAACGGTGCTCACACAGTTACACCATCGGGTGGTCCTTTTACGCCCTCAAGCAGAACGTTCACTAATCCGGCGTTTAATCAATCAGCGACGTTCATCGCATCGAGCACTGCGAACGCATCCGACGGATCAGTGTTCTTTGTCACACAACACTACAACGACTTCCTGAATCGTGAACCTGATCAGGCAGGCCTCGACTTCTGGGTCGGCGAGATTGAAGGTTGCGGCACTAACGCGCAGTGCCGTGACGTGAAGCGCGTCAACGTGTCGGCTGCTTTCTATCTCGCGATTGAACACCAGGAAACCGGCTTTTTAGTTTATCGCGCTCACAAGCTTGCGTTTGGCAATCTGCCGAGCAGACCTGTGCCGATCACTTTTGCCAACCTGTTTAATGACACTCAGCGCGTCGGCCGGAACGTCCGTGTCGGCATAGGCGACTGGCAGCAGCAGTTGGACACCAACCAGGCGGCATTCTTTACAGGTTTGGTGCAACGGTCTGAATTCCTGGCCCAGTTCCCGTTATCGATGTCTGCCTTGGACTTCGTGAACAAACTCGATGTTAATTCAGGTGATGCTTTCACAGATGCTGAACGCGACGCTCTCGTGCAGCAGTTGATCGCGGGCGGCGGCAGCGGTAACGCCGCAGCGCGTGCGGCTGTATTACGCACTGCAGCAGCCGATCAGACTCTCTTCGATGGGGAGTTCAGGAAGGCATTCGTGCTAATGCAGTACTTTGGCTACTTGCGTCGTAATCCGGACCAGTCGCCTGACATAAACTTCAATGGTTGGCAGTTCTGGCTAAACAAGCTGAACGAGTTCAACGGCAACTTCGTGCAGGCGGAAATGGTCAAGGCGTTTATCACGTCAATAGAATATCGGCAAAGGTTCGGCCAGTAACTACAGAAGTTTCTGTGATACAGTCCAGCCTGACTCATGCTGATCGGACTGGACGGCATTCCGTTAACTGAGCTCAAGACCGGTGTAGGTCACTACACGTTCGAGTTGGCCCGCGCGCTGGCGCGGGCCGCTCCGCAAAATGACTTCGAGCTTGCATATCCCTCGACCTTCACGCCGATCGATCTCCCATCGTCGCTTCCCACCAATCTTAAAGCTGCACGAGTAAAGGTCGGGCCAATCGCACGACATTGGTGGTCTCTCGGGTTGCCGCGTTATGTTCGCCGCCGCGGCATTCAATTGTTCCATGGCACGAATTACGACATCCCTTTAAGACAACGTTGCCCGACTGTGCTGACCGTGCACGATCTCTCGCTGCTGACCCACCCTGAGACGCACGAGAAAGCTCGGGTGCGACGCGCGCGACGCCGGCTGAGGCTCATGGCCAAAGCGTCCACCGTGATTATCACCCCAAGTGAATTCGTGAAGGGCGAGGTGCATTCCTTACTGGGTCTGCCATCCGAAAAGATTTTTGCAGTGCCGGAAGCCTTTCGTGAATGTTTCCATCCGCAGCCATTCGCGGCCACCGAATCCGTCAGACGCCGATTCGGAATCGAGGGCGACTTTCTTCTCGCCGTTGGAACAATTGAGCCCCGCAAGAACATCGGAACGTTGGTTCGCGCTTTTGCGAAAGTATTGCGACGTGATACGTCTCGCAAGCTGCAGCTCGTAGTGGCAGGTGGCGAAGGCTGGCTGACGTCGGACTTTTTTAACGACGTAAAGAAGTCGGGAGCTACCGACCGGATCGTGTTTACGGGCTACTTGTTTGACGACGATCTGCGAGCGCTGTATTCGTCTTGCCTAATATTTGTCTACCCATCGATCTACGAAGGATTTGGCTTGCCCCCGCTTGAGGCGATGGCTTGTGGCGCGCCGGTTGTTGTGAGCAGGATTCCGACACTCATGGAAACTACGGAGGGTACAGTCGTTTATTTCGATCCTGCGAGTGAGGATGATCTCACCCGGGTCATTGAGGAGTTGATGGCGAATGATGAGTTGCGCCAGAGCGTTGCCGACGCCGGGCGCACACAGGCGTCAAAGTTTTCGTGGGAACAAACCGCAAAGATGACTTTGAATGTTTACGCCGAAGCCCTCCACCGCTTCAGTCGATCCTGATCGGGAGCCGCACAGTCTTAGATCCTTTTGCCCCAAACCAGGCCACGCTCTCCTGAAGCATGTCAATCTCTAAAATGTAATCGCCCGCACGCTGAGGTGTATTGACGACCAGTACCATCTCAACCTCTTCACCCGGCGCCAAATCGTTGCGCAAAGTTGTTCGCCCATCATCGTTCCGCAACACACGACCCTCTCTGTCGAGCCAATGATTTCCGAGCGCCACTTGGAATTTACTCCCGGTCCGCTCGCGC
>DATEDU010000156.1:0-5467 GCA_035281525.1 Pyrinomonadaceae bacterium
TCGAAGATCGAATCGTGGTCCACTTTGCTGAAGTTTTTGCTTATTCGTATTTTCCCGCTCTTTCTGTGGCTTAAATATGCTGAACATTGAAATGATCAACGAGGCGTATACTCGAATCGCCTCCCGCGTTCATCGCACGCCTGTGGTTACATCTCGCCAGTTCAACGAAGTGGCTGGCAAGGAAGTCTTCTTCAAGTGTGAGAACCTTCAGCGCGCGGGCGCGTTCAAGATTCGTGGCGCAACGAACAAGATTCAATCGCTGACTGAGGACGAAAGACGGCAAGGGATCGTGGCGTTCTCATCCGGCAACCACGCACAGGCTGTTGCCGTGGCGGGTCGCGAAGCGGGCGCTCGCGTGTTGGTAGCGATGCCTGAAGATGCGCCTGCTGCGAAGGTTGCGGCGACGAGGGGTTACGGCGCAGAGATCGTTTTTTACGATCGCCACAAGCAGGATCGCGAAGCGTTTGCACTCGACCTCGCTGAACGCGAACGGCTGGTGATGGTTCCGCCTTACGATGACTACTTCATTCTCGCAGGCCAGGGCACTTGCGGACTCGAGCTGGTCGAGGACGTGCCCGATCTCGATTGCGTTCTCACTCCCTGTAGCGGAGGCGGACTGTTTGCGGGTGTAGCGACCGCGGCCAAGGCGTTGAAGCCGGGTATCAAGTGTTACCCGGTCGAGCCGGACACTGCTGACGATACGCGGCAGTCGTTGTTGAAAGGCGAGCGCGTTTCGATTTCGCCGCCGCCGACGATCGCGGATGGTCTGCGCGTCACAATACCTGGCAAGCTGACCTTCCCGATCATTCAACGACTGGCCGACGACGTGTTGACCGTGACGGACGAGGAGATCATCGCCACCATGCGGTTCATTCTGTTCCGGATGAAGATGCTGGTTGAAACTTCGGGCGCGACGGCGGCGGCGGCCGTGATGTTCAAAAAGCTCCCCGCGGACGTGAAACGCGTGGGTGTTGTCCTGTCCGGCGGCAACATCGATCCGGATCAGTTGAAAAAACTCTTATAGTCTCTGCGGCCCTCTGCGTCTCTGCGGCCTCTGCGTTGAAATGGCCTCAACGCAGAGAACGCAGAGATACGCAGAGAACCGCAGAGAAGAAGGTTGAACTGGCTTTGCCCGAATACCCACCACATACCGTAACTTTTCGGGCAGCTTAAGCACTTATCGGGCAAGTCTCACTTTCGGGATTGTCTATGAGACTTTGAAGTCAGTTCCGCATTATCGTCTATCAGTAACTTCCCGCAGCAAATCGACTGTCACGTGGTGCAGCAGAGCGGTGAACTTTGATTTCTTATCCTTCTTTGCGGCTTCACGCACATGGGCCAACCTGATTGACCAGCTTCCCCGTTTCCGCGTCCGGCACTGGTTAGCTTGGTCCATGTTCTCCTTAGTCAGCGTCCTTCCCTCCACGGCCTCCGCCAACGGTTTCCCGCTTTTGTGGCGACGGCGGCGGCAGGCAGATGGCGAAGTGCTAGTTATCCGCTATGCCGATGATGCGGTACTGGGCTTTCAATCTCAGGCCGAAGCCAAACGTTTTCTAGCGCAGTTGCCGGAACGCTTGGCCAAGTTTGGATTGGAGCTGCACCCGGAGAAGACGCGCCTGATTGAATTCGGACGCTATGCCACTGAACGACGGAAAAGACGTTGGTCTAAGAAGGCCAGAGACCTTTGACTTTTTAGGTTTCACTCACATCTGTGGGACGAGTCCCACGACAGGCTGGTTCATGGTCAAGCGAAAGACCATCGGCAAGCGTATGACAGCTAAGCTGAAGGAAATTAAAGCGGAGCTAATACTGCGCCGGCATGCGCCAAACGTGGAAACGTTGAAGTGGCTCCAGTCTGTGATGCGTGGGTATTTCCAATACCATGCGATCCCTGACAACTGGTCGCGATTGGGAGTTTTCCGCAACGCGGTGTTGCGCATGTGGCTGCGCCAGCTTCGGCGGCGCAGTCAGCGCCATCACTGGACGTGGGAAAAGTTAAGAGATCGACTAGGACACATGCTTCCTGAGATTCGTCTCCGACATCCTTATCCCAACGTGCGCTTCGACGCCAAACATCCAAGGTAAGAACCGTGTGCGGTAGTTCCGCTCGCACGGGTCTGTGCGGGGGGTGCTGAGAAATCGGTATCCCTACCGCGACTTCTTAACCGGGAGTAGGAGTCGGCTGTGTAGGGTTGGTTTCCGTTCGTAGCGGAGATCAGCCCGCTCGTTTTGTGCGGGTCACTATATAGACCGCTTTTTCGCTTGTCAAAGAAATTATTGCGATAAGGCACTACTTTTGCCGGGTGATATACTTGGCCCATGAAGATCATCGGCACAGCGGAGGCGGCAGGGCGCTTAAACGTGACTCAGAGCAGAGTCCGTGTGCTGATTGATAGTGGGCGCTTGAAGGCGATGAAGGTCGGGCGTGAGTGGCTGATTGATCCGAAAGACCTTGACGCAGTTAAGGATCGAAAGGTCAGCGCAAGGCTCGCAAGAGCGGCAAAATCCGCTAATAACTTTTCTCTTAATGCCCTAGAATCTATTGTTGACACCGTGTCAATGACCATAGTAAGGTGGGGCCATGCAAAAGCGGTCAAGCACAGGCAGGGGAAGAAAAACGGTCAACCAGCTTCCAGAAAAGAATCCGGCAGCGGTAGCTTTAGGGCGACTCGGCGGTTTAAAAGGTGGAAGAGCACGTGCCGAGAAGTTATCCGACGAGCGCCGCAAAGAGATAGCACGAAAAGCCGCAAAGATGCGATGGGATAATCGCTAATTGCTCACTCAACTTTTGTAGTCGGCTCTCTTCGTTAGCATAAGAACTCCCACAAAATGACCGCAGAGATAGCGATCATGAACCGAGCTGGCGTGGCCCTCGCTGCCGATAGCGCCGTTAGCATTGCAACCTCATCTGGCAACACCAAGATCTATAACTCGAATAAGTTATTCATGCTCTCGAAGTATCGTCCAGTTGGCGTGATGATATATGGAAACGCCGACTTAATGAGTGCGCCGTGGGAGACGATCATTAAGCTGTACCGTAAAGATCTTGGAGAAACACCTTATAAGACATTACGTGAATACGGAGAGAGTTTTGTTAACTTCATAAAAAACAGTAATGCGCTGTTTCCAGAAAACGACCAGACAGATCACGTCTATCTGACTAGTTTTAGGGTCTTTTCCAAAGTCAAAAAAGAGATTGATTCAAGAATTAAGCAGGCCACTTTAGCGGGAACGCCGAAGATCTCGACATCTCAGATCGCTCGAATTGCTGACGAAACCATTGAAAGAGTAAAAAGGGTTATTGAAACGTATCCACGGCTGACCTTAGTTCCCGGTGGTTATGAACGAAGGATTTTAAGTCATTACTACAAGGTTATTCAGCAAGCGATTGACGATTGTTTTAGAAATTACCCTTTTTCGTCCACTCGCGCCCGCAAAGAATTGCGACGTATTGCCGCGACCCTTTTTGTTAGGGATTTGTTTGAGTTTCGAGACGGCAGTGGCAATAGAATCTTACCATTCTCGGGAGTAGTGGTTGCGGGCTTTGGTGAAGACGATCTTTACCCTTGCCTGATTTCGTATCAGATGGAAGGCGTTGCAGATAACGTTCTGAAATACAAGGAAGACCTTGAGTATAAAATCGGCTCGGGACTGTCAGCGACGTTGGTTCCATTCGCCCAAAAGGAGATGATCTATGGGTTTATGGACGGTGCGACGGTTGAGTATCGCCAGGTAATTAAAGGGGCTTTGGATGAGTTGTTTGATAAATATCCTCAGCACGTAATTAAACAACTGAAGGGTATGTCGAAGAAGAAACGTACGGACTTACTAACCCACCTTAAGAGTGACGGAGCCGATCTTCTGGATAAGTGTTGGGACGCTGTTAATGAGTGGATGAAGAAGAATAATTCCGATCCGATATTAGACACAATCGAAGTGCTGCCGATTGCGGAACTAGCGTCTATGGCCGAGTCGCTCGTTAACCTGACATCGTTCAAGCGGAGGGTTACATTAAGAGTTCCGGAAACAGTCGGAGGCCCAATAGACGTTGCGGTAATCACAAAGGGCGACGGCTTTATTTGGATAAACAGAAAACACTACTTTGAAGCTAAGGCAAATCCACACTTCTTCCAGAATTATTACCGCTAGAAAGGAGAGGGCGCTATGGCAACAAAACACAGCGATCAAGAAGCAGAAAAGACATATACCTACGAAGAATACTGCGAGGAATTTTGCGTCAACTCAGACGAAACGGATATGGCGGTAGAAGACCCGGCGGAATTTGGTGCGCAGTTGGCAAAGGACGCTCTCGCCCGGATTGAACATAACACCCGGCACGCAAAAGACGACACTTAGTGTTCAACGAAATCGCAATTCAAAGAGGGCCGGGCTTTGCTGTTCCGGCCCTTTTTATTCATGCTTGACTGCTTAACCGCTCAAGCATCTAATAGCGGTCATTGAAAAGCCCTGCCAGTTGCTAGCAGCCCGCACAAAGTTAGTTCCCAAAGGTAACGACGTTTGGATCGTTCCTTCACAATCAGGACCAAAGAAATATACAGTCAATCTCGATCATGAATTGCCGCGATGCACTTGCCCTGACTTCGAGTTTAGACAGGCAAGATGCAAACACATTTACGCAGTCGAGATCGTATTGCAGCGCGAGGTTACAGTGTCGAACGATGGTCAGACACAGACGGTCACTGAGACAGTCACAGTCAAACAGAAGTACACGCAAGAGTGGGCTGCATACAACAAAGCACAGACCAACGAGAAAGCACACTTTCTCGCGTTCCTAAATGAACTTTGTTCCGGTATCGAAGAACCGATCCAGACCAATGGACGCCCACGCTTGCTGCTTCGAGACATTTCTTTGCGGCGGTCTATAAGACCTACACGATGGTTAGCGCGAGACGGTTTGCAAGTGATCTCCGTGATGCGTTGGCAAAGGGCTACATCTCGAAGATGCCGTCTTACAATTCAATCTTTGATTACTTTCAGATGGAAGCACTCACGCCGTATCTGAAACAGATGATCGTGCAGAGCGCCTTGCTTCTGAAATCAATAGAAACCGAATTCGACGTTGATAGTTCGGGTTTTCCAACTTCGACTTATGTGCGCTGGTTTGATATGAAGTATGGCAACAATGAGGACTGGCATGATTGGGTGAAGATGCACCTTATCTGCGGAGTGAAAACCCACGTCGTAACGAGCGTTGAAATTAGCCGCGCCACTGCTAACGATAGCCCGTTCTACAAGCCACTGCTCGCTTCGACGGGCTAAGGCCGGATTCAATATGCAAGAGGTATCAGCCGATAAAGGGTACATCAGCATGAAGAATCTGCAAACCACATTGGACCACGGCGCAATCCCTTACATCCCGTTCAAGTCGAACACATAGGCGGATCGTGGTAGCGATGTTTGGTCCAAGATGTTTCATTTTTTACAACTACAAGCGAGAAGAATTCTT
>DATEDU010000157.1:0-10144 GCA_035281525.1 Pyrinomonadaceae bacterium
TACGGCCGCGGCATTGAAGCAGCTTGCTCGCCAGCATCACGTAACTCTGAACACTCTGGTGCAAGGTCTCTGGGCGATCATGCTCAGTCGTTACAGCGGATCAAAGGACGTGATCTTTGGGACGACTGTCTCCGGCCGTCCGGCGGACCTCGAGGGCTCCGGTGCAATGCTCGGCTTATTCATTAACACTTTGCCATTCCGGGTAAATGTTGGTGATGGATCGATTTGGAAGTGGCTCAGTGAATTGCAGGCGCAGCATTTGGAGATGCGCCAATATGAGTATTGTTCGTCCGGACAAATACATCAGTGGTCGCAGTTCCCAGGTTCGTTACCGTTGTACGAGAGCATCCTCGTTTTTGAAAACTATCCGGCAAACGCCGATAGGCCCCCTGAGATTTCAAATTTGAGATCTGAGATTTCAAATTTGAGATCTGAGATTTCAAGTTTGAGATCTGAGATTCTCTCAAATGCGCAGACCTACAGCGTTGGCGCGCAAACCAGATATGCACTGAACATTCTGGTCATAACCAGCAAGGGTTTGGAGCTATTGGTTGTCTTTGATCGTGGGCGCTTTGACGAGGCAACTATAAAAAAATTGCGGGATCACTTCCAGTCGCTTTGCGACGCGTTGATTGCGAACCCAGAACAGGAACTACAAAAACTCACGCAACAGATCCCGGCCGGTGACGGTCCGCGAATTAGATCAGTGGTGGGCGCTGCAACAGGTCGCGGCACACGAGAATACACACCGCCGCGTAACGCTTCCGAGCAAAAGTTGGCGGAGATTTGGACCGAGGTTTTGGGAGTAGATCGTATCGGCGTCAATGATGATTTCTTCGCACTCAAAGGTCATTCCTTACTTGCTACTCAAGTGTTGTCGCGGATACGCGATGGATTCAAGGTCCAGTTACCACTGCGTTGTTTGTTTGAATCACCTACAATCGCCGCTTTAGCAGAGCGCATCGAGCTCGTCAGGGGAGAAACTGGGGCGGACGGCGCTGACGCGGCTACTATAGATCGCATCGCCAGAGACCGCCCGATGCCTCTTTCGTTTGCGCAACAAAGATTGTGGTTCCTCAGCCAGTTGGATCCCGAAAGTCCGTCTTACAACATCCGTTACGCGATTCGCATCTCAGGCCCACTTAACGTGCCGGCACTTGAGCGCGCCTTGAGCACGATCGTCGATCGTCATGAAAGTCTGCGTACTGTGTTTCGCACGGTGGATGAAGAACCGGTGCAGATTGTTCTGCCGGATCAATCGTTCACGTTGGAGACAATCGACGTTACTGATCGGCCGGCTGAAGAACGTGAAGATAAAGCCTTGCGCTTGCTTACCGAAGCTGCCGCGCGTCCGTTTGATTTAGTTAATGAGGCGGCATTTCGCACGCTTCTGATTAAACTCGGCGACCAGGATCACATTCTATTTGTGAACGCCCACCACATTGTGAGTGATGGTTGGTCGATGGCAATTCTGTTCCGAGAGCTGGGGCTGTTTTATGAAGCAAACGCTGCTGGCCGCGTCGCTCAATTGCCTGAATTGAAAATTCAGTACGCCGACTACGCTGCGTGGCAGCGAAGTTGGCTGCAAGGCAAACGGTTGGAGGACTTGCTTGAGTATTGGAAGAGTCACCTTGCCGGAGCTCCGCCGGTGTTGGAACTTCCGCTAGACAAACCGCGGCCAGCTTCCCAAGGCTCGCGAGGTGAAAAGGTTTCGCGTGTACTCTCCGAGGATTTGACCGAGGCCGTACTGAGTTTCAGCCAACGTGAAGGCACGACTGTTTTTATGACTCTGCTCGCGGCTTTCCAGATCTTGCTGGCGAGCTATACACGCCGTGACGACATTATGGTGGGAACGGACCTCGCGAATCGCACACGAGTGGAAACGGAGGGTTTGATTGGTTTCTTTGTTAACTTACTGCCAATCAGAACCAGGCTTTCGGGCAATCCTTCGTTTAGCGAACTCTTGCGTCAGGTCAAAGAAGTATTTTTGGAAGCTGATGCTCACCAGGAACTACCGTTTGAAAAATTAGTTGAAGAGCTCAAGCCGCCCCGCGATCTCAGCCGCAATCCGTTGGTCCAAGTACTTTTTGTTATGCAAAATACTCCGCAGGCTGTGCTTGAATTGCCGGGATTGAAACTCGAGTGGCTGGAGCTCGGGACAGAAACCTCGCGTTTTGACGTTGTATTGTTCGTCTCTGAAAGTGCGGCGGGGATTAGGGGAACTTGGGTCTACAATGCCGAACTGTTTGAGCGTGCGACGATAGAGCAGATGTCAACGCAGTTCGAGGAGCTATTGCGGCAGGTAGTTGCCGACCCAAAGCTGAGGTTCGATGCTCTTTCAATTCACGCCGGCAAAGTACAGCAGGCCATGGAAACAAAAGACAAATCACGAGTAAGGGGCACGCGCAGAAAAGGCGTCAATCTGGGGCAGCTAAATCAGGTAAAGAGCCGGCTGCTTTCTGACGATAAGAGCCTGCCCTTGGTGATTGAGCCGGAGCGACAAGACGTTGATCTCGCAGAGTGGGCCGCGACGAATAATGAGTTTGTCCACTCGAATCTGTTGCGTCACGGTGCGTTGCTTTTTCGCGGCTTCGATGTTCCCGCGGTGCCTGATTTTGAACGATTTGCTCAGGCTCTCTGTCCGAATCTTTACGGTGAATACGGAGACTTGCCGCGCGAAGAGATGGGCGGCAAGGTCTACGGTTCGACCCCCTATCCTTCTGACGAGACCATTCTATTTCACAACGAGAGCTCACACATGCATCGCTGGCCGATGCTAATCTGGTTCTACTGCGTCAAGCCGTCGGAGTCTGGTGGCGAAACTCCGATTGTCGATTGTCGCAAGATCTACCAGGCGCTCGAGCCTAATTTGCGGCAGAAGTTCGCCGAACGCGGCCTGATGTATGTCCGCAATTTTACTCCGGGACTGGACGTGAGCTGGCAGAACTTCTTTCACACGAATGAGCGATCAGTTGTAGAGGATTACTGCAAGCAGGCTGGGATTGAATTTGAATGGACGAGCGGTGGTGGCTTGCGCACCCGTCAAATTTGTCCAGCTATTGTGAACCACCCGCAAACTGGCGAAATGGTTTTCTTTAATCAACTCCAGTTACATCACGTCTCGTGTCTCGCGGCGCCGGTGCGTGAGTCACTTCTGTCGATGATGCGCGAGGAGGATCTTCCTCGGAATGTCTATTACGGAGACGGAACGACGATTGAAGACTCGGTCATCGACGACCTGCTAAGCCTATACCGCCAGTCGGCTGTTTCGTTTCCATGGCGCGAACACGACATCATCATGCTTAACAATATGCTGGTCGCACACTCGCGTAACCCCTATGTCGGTGAGCGCAAGATCGTGGTCGCACTCGGCAACGTAGTCAGCAAAGAACAAATCGAGCGAGGGCAACTGGTTTACTAGTGATGGACTCAACATCGGGCTCGCCAGTCGAAGGTTATCGGCTTTCGCCCCATCAAAAAAATCTCTGGACGCTTCAGCAGGGAACGGAAGGCGACCCCTTTCGCGCGTTCAGCTCCATTCTGATCGAAGGCGAACTCTCAGTACCTCACCTTCAGCAAGCAATCGACCTCGTAGTAAGCCGTCATGAGATTCTTCGCACGACATTCAATCGTCCTCCCGGATTAAAACTCCCATTTCAAGTCATCGGAGAGGCGCCGCAGCTTTCGTGGTCGCTAACCAAGCGTGCCGAAAACTCTCATTTACTTGAGCTGTCATTGCCGTCGCTTTGCGGCGACTCGGCTACAGTCACGAATCTCATTCGCGAACTCTGCCAGGTTTACGCATCGAAGCACGACCTGCCTGCGGAACCGTTGCAATATGCCGATTTTGCCGAGTGGCAAAATGAACTACTCGAAGCGAACGATGAAAACGCAACAGCGGGAAAGGATCACTGGGGAAATTTGCAAGTGGTTCCGACGCTGTCGCTGCCATTAGAAAAGCGAGTTGTTCAGCCGCGGCTGTTTGCTCCCGATTCGATTGCGGTTGATCTCAGCTCTTCGACGGCCGAGATTGAAGCTCTTGCACAGGAACAAGGAACGTCCGTTTCCGCAGTGCTTTTTGCATGTTGGGAAGCTCTCCTTTGGCGGCTGACCGGAGAGACGGAGTCGATGTTTGTACTCCATTTCCTGTCCGCGGGTCGAAACTCGGAAGACCTGGCCGATGCTTTTGGTCTTTACGCGAAGTATTTGCCGATTGCCTGTTACTGCAAAGATGAGCCTTTTAGCGAACATTTGCGTCGGGTCAGTGATGAGTTGAAGGAAGCTGACGAATGGCAGGAGCACTTCGATCCCAGCTCCGCTCCCGGAGGCTCAGTGCTTTACGACTTTGAAGAGCGCGACGGAAGTTACGATGCCGGTGGCTTATCGTTTTCGGTGATCGATCAGCACGCCTGCTTCAGTTCCTTCAAACTCAAACTGTCCTGCGTTCTTTCCGACGCGACACTCTTCTCAAAGCTGTATTACGACGCGCAGATCTTTGACGCGCAGGCCGTAAAGCAAATTGCCACCTACTTCCAGCGGTTTCTCGCGAGCGTCGTGGAGAATCCGCAAACGGCTCTGGGCGACATCGAATTGATCGATGCTGCTGAGCGCCGGCGATTGTTAGTCGAGCTGAATGAAACGGCTGACGACTTCATCATGAGCCAAACAGTCCACGAGATGTTTGAAGCTCAGGTTTCGCGCAATCCAGATGCGTTAGCTCTTGTCTGCGGCAATCAGCAGCTAACGTACGACGAATTGAACGCACGCGCGAATCAACTTGCACATCTGCTGCGACGGCGCGGTGCTGGACCAGATGCTTGTATCGGGCTATGCGTGGAACGTTCAGTGGAAATGATCGTCGCCCTGCTGGGAATACTGAAAGCAGGCGGAGCTTATGTGCCGCTCAATCCCGATCATCCGCCCGAGCGATTGGCAATTCAGCTTGCTGAGAGCAGGTCCTCCGTTCTAATAACCAGTGGAACTATTAACGAGGAAATTGGCTTCGCGGGTGAGACGATCGATCTCAATCGCGAACGTGCTTTGCTGGAAGCTGAACCAAAGCACAATCCGCCCACGCCCACGACAGCGAAAAATCTCGTCTACATAATCTACACGTCCGGCTCAACAGGCATTCCCAAGGGAGTGGCCGTTCGTCACGAGAATCTGATCAATTACACGCGATTTATCCTGAAACGTCTCGAAGTCAAGCGGCCGCTCGCCTTCGCTACGGTCTCAACCATTAGTGCAGACCTGGGCAACACGTGTATTTTTCCGGCCCTACTTTCCGGTGGATGTCTTCACATTATCGGCTATGACGCATCGATGGAAGGCGACCTGCTGAGGGAGTACTTCACCAACCATCGAATTGACGTTTTGAAGATCGTGCCGTCGCATTTAAATGCACTCCTCGCAACGCAAGCTGATGGCCGGATCCTCCCCGCGGAGTATTTGATCGTCGGGGGCGAAGCACTGACTTGGGATCTGATTCAAAATATTTCGCGGTTGGATCACACATGCAGGATCATCAACCATTATGGTCCAACTGAGACAACGGTCGGTTCACTCACCTTCAGCGTCGAAGAATCCAATGTCGATTCGTCTACGGTGCCCATCGGCCGTCCTATTGCAAATACGCGTTGCTATATCCTTGATCGGCGGCAACGGCCCGTGCCGTTTGGTGTGAGCGGCGAGTTGTATATTAGCGGAGCAGGCGTGGCCGTAGGATATCTCAATCGACCCGGCGAAACCGCCGAACGTTTTATACCCGATCCCTTCAGCGTCAACTCAGACTCACGGTTGTACCGAACTGGCGATTTGGTCCGTTATCTGCCGGGCAACAACATCGAATTCCTGGGACGCATCGACCGTCAAGTTAAAGTGCGTGGCTACCGCGTCGAGTTGGATGAGATCGAGGCTGTACTTTCAACGCACGCCGGCGTATGCCAGGCTGTTGTGACGCTCAACCGCGATGAAGCAGGCAACGACCGGATAGTAGCTTATTTGGTTTCAGCGCCAATCCCTCACGAGCAATTGCGTGCAGCGCTAAAACAAAAACTGCCCGACTACATGGTTCCCGCTGCTTTTGTCTTTCTCAAATCCTTACCTCTAACTCCTAACGGTAAAGTCAATCGCGCTGCACTGCCGGCGCCGGACGACACGCGCGTTGGTTTGCAAATGGATTTTGTCGCGCCACGTTCCGCGGTCGAAAAAGAGCTTGCCGGCATGTGGGCAGGCTTGCTGAAAGTAAACGCTGTGGGGGTGCACGACAACTTTTTCGATCTTGGTGGTCACTCGCTGCTCGCGACTCAATTAGTCTCACGCATGCGCAAAGAATTTCAAATGGAGATTCCTCTGCGGAGCTTGTTCGAGACGCCCACTGTTGCAGCTTTGGCTGAAAAGATCGAGCAGGCTACGGCTGACAACCTCACGCGCTTGCTGGCTGAGCTCGATCAGATTGACGATGATGAAGCCGCCCGAATTTTAGGCCTCGAAAAAGGCTAAGTTCCTCTGCGGGCGGGAAAGATCTGCGAATGGCATTCAAGTTGTCGATAAAATCCAAGCTAATTCCGCTCCAATTGAATGAGTTATTAGATGGCGGCTGTCATTGCCACTTTAACGCGATTGATTTACTCGCCATTTAGATGACTGTGTATCCATTGCTCTACTCCCACTACGCTTTCATTTACTGTGATCTTCGATGTGTTTAAGAGAGACAATGGTGGCTGGGTGTTCTGTGCATTGTTTATTAACCAACGATTGAATGCGATTTGTTCCGTAATGTACTCATCCTTGAATGAGCCGCGCCACAGAGGACGACTTCGTAACCGCGACGCAAGAATCTCATCTTCGCAGATTAACGCTAGATAATGAATGTTTGAAAAGTATCGGCGCTCAATACACGATTCAAACTGAGCAGGAATTCCCGTCCCACACAAAATCACAGGCTTGCCAGCTTGAGAGATATTCTTGCAGACACGCAGCCATGTCTCTCGATAGTTGCGGTAATCGGTTGCGGGTTGGTTGAATTCATCGCGCCATAGAATATCACTCTCCATCACCACAAAATCCTTTGCTTTAGCCGCGAGAGCAAGACACGTGCTTGTCTTGCCCGCACCACTGGCGCCTGTGAGAACAAAGAGCGGCAAACTGATAAATTTGTGCTGGTAGTTGCAGTTCGGGCAAACAGCATACACTCCTTCCGGCACAATTATTTTGTCAGCGTGATATTCTCCGCAACCCGGACAGACATTAAACATGGTCTAGCTTCTATTCGATGAAAACCAGCTAACGGTAGAGTTGGCTCGGCGGCGCACTATGAAGGATGAAGGCGTAAGGATGAATTATGAAAAATCACCTTTTCATCCTTCATAATTCATCCTTCATCGTTTCTTGCCCCGCCGCTCGCGTTCATACCCGATTTGTTCGGTCGCGTTACGTCGGCAACCACGTGGCGCCGAAGTCATTGGTCGCCATTTGGTAATCGACCCAATCGGTGCCAACACGCCGTTGTCCGGTTAGACGGCCGACACCGGTGACGTAAAAGTTCACGTCGCGGATATTGGCGCAGCCGTCCCACCCGCAAGCGAAATGCTTGGAGGTATTGAATACAGCCCAATTCTTGCCACCGTCTTTCGTGATCGCAACTTGGTCGACCAAGAACACGTAGGCTACGTGGGCGTCGAGAATATGAACGTTTTCAACGGGCATGTCACCTGTTGCATCCCTCCAAACACGCATGATCCGATTCCAGCGGCCGGTTTCGGTTTGGAACGCATCGAAGAAATAGTAATCGTTGCCCTGATAGTATTTGCGTTCGAGGCGAATCTTGATTGGGCCTCCAGATTCCCACGTATCATCGGCCTTCTTCATTTCCACGCAACTTGCACAAGCCACTAGCGCGACAAGCGAGAGAGTTAGAAGATGATTGCGTTTGAGCATGACAAGCGACCGAGCTCGTGATTATCTGGTTTCCGTATAAAAGCGTCCTTTACACACTTCCGTATAAAACCAGCAGCAGTCCGTCAAGTCGTTTCATGTCACTGTCTTACTCATGCTGATAGTAACTCTCGGTTTTATCAGGTTTCCGCATAAAACCGATTCACTCTTTCACAACGCATCGGCCGCACTTCTAATACGTATGCTCCCGATTCAAGGAATTTCAATTGGAGATTCCTCTGTGGAGCTTATTCGAGACACCCACGGTTGCAGCTTTGGCTGAAAAGATCGAGCAGGCTACGGCTGACAACGTCACGCGCTTGCTGGCTGAGCTCGACCAGATTTCCGTAAACGAAGCTGCCCGCGTTTTAAGCCTTCGATACGGACTAGGATCACTCCAGGCCAAACGATTCCACGAGAATTGACGCACCATAAGATATTCGCGCGCTCGATGGACGAATTAGCCGGCTGGTTGTTGCTCCTTAGACCACTCGAGGCCGAGTGCTCGCGCGAGATCTCTAAAGTAGCTTTCTTCTGTAGGGGCCGGAAGGCCCAGCTCCTTGCGAAGCGCGGTTTCAAACTCAAATCGCAAGATTCTCAGATGTTCTTGAAGCTCGGCGGCGTTCACTTCTCCGTGATTTACATTAAGAAGGACACGCAGCTTTGTGGCCGCAAACCGAACTTCATTGGAACAGAGGAAGGCAATCATCTGTTCGCTTCGTGCAAATGCCTCAACGCTGGGACTGGACATTCCTGTTCCGGCAGCTAGGTCCGTCGCGATCTGCACGGCCGAAAACGCGAAATCTTGACAGGCAGCTAGCTTCCGGTCGACGAAGCGAATTTGGTCTTCCCGTTGCCACCTTCTTCGCTCTTGGATACTGGCGGTCTTCCAACTGAGAAATGAACCGAGCAAGGTGCCTAAGATGCCTATACCGGCAGCGATGACTGTCGCCCAGATTGGACTCATAGTGACTCTCCTATTAGCTAACGGTTGAGTTGACGCGGCCGCGCGATTTTCAATTCATCCTTCCGCCTTCATCCTTGATCCTTGCATTTCACGCCTCTGCCACTCCGCGTCGCCTTAGGTCAATCGGAGATTAGTCGCAACACGGCATCAAGTCTCATTTAGCCCACGACGCTGCCGAACGCTCAAATTTAACCGGGCTCGAGCGAGACGCCGCTAGCAAACCAAAGAAGATAACGATGAAAGAAATGCCAGCGCTCCGGTTTAATGAATGAGTTGTTAGGCACCAGCCGCGCGCCTTTGAAGAGCCTCGATTCTATCTTGGTGCTCCTCGATAAACCACTCATTTAATAGAGGCAAATACTCTAACTGTAAATCAAGCGGCAACTCGAAGAAGCTAGAGACTATCGTGCCCCGACATCGAGGGCTGCCGCAACTACATTGCCACACTAAGCCGCCGTGACAATCAATAATGTAATCGCAGGTAATTTCCTCGCCCGCTTTAATCGGCGTTCGAGCAACGACATGCCGGACGCCGTTAACAGTTTTGACGTAAGTGTTAGGAGCACAACATGAGTTTATGTGGCGCTCCGGCGACCGCATGAGAATGGTTTTGCCGTTGGCAAGGTAATCACAGTGGTAAGAGTGTTCGCCCAGTTCAGGATGCAACGGATGAGCATCATCAACAACGCGGGAGTCATCAATAAACAGAATAATTTCGCCCTCGGCAAAATCGCGTCTGGCGAAGACGCCGAGGTCATGAATTTTCGACTCTGCTACTATTACATCGGCCATAAATTCGGATGCTCTCACGCCCCGCATCACCTGCACGAAACACGTCCGGTCGCTCGCGCCCAACGTTTGTTATGTGTGTCACGATTGTAACGCACTATTTCGAGTATTTGCCCACACATCGAAAAGAAGATGTGCCCTTTAGGTCAGGCCGCCGACGAATTGTAGTCCAATATTCGTCGCGGACGTCGTCGTCGATTTCCACGGTTGTTGAATAAAGCGCGTCACCGCCGTTTTTCTTGCAGCCAGAAATCCAATAGTGTTCGCGAGTTTCAGTATCGAAATAATTAGCTTTGAAGCCGAAGCCACGCAACGTATTAAATTTGCGTCCGCGGTAATGAACAGATTTGCCGGATTTTGAAAAGGTGACGCGACCGATGCGAGCGGGACCAACAATTCCCTCGCCTTTGTATTCGATATACATGATGCGGCTCTTAGGTAACATGAGAGATT
>DATEDU010000158.1:0-4409 GCA_035281525.1 Pyrinomonadaceae bacterium
GCTTCGCTGGTCAACTGCGGCGTCAGGAAACTCTCGTCAAGCGTTCGCGTGTTGTTCAGCGAGAAGTATCCGAAGGTAAATTCGCTGATTACCGACGGGCTGAAGATGTGCTGATCGGAGATCGCGAGCGTGCGATTGCGGTCCGCGCGGCGCAGCACGAACGGTGAAATCAAGCTCGAAGGATCCGGGAATGAGTCAAGCGCCGGGAAATTACTGAAAAAGAACGTGCCCGTCAGTGTGTTGTTGCTCGTCAAGCGACCGTCGAGACGAGTCGTGAACTGGTGTTGTTCAAACTCGGAAGGACGAACGTTCAACTGTTGGACCAACGGATTGTCTTCAAACAGCGCGCGGCTGGTTACCGGCGCTGCGCCGAACTGGAATGCGCGAGTGGTGATCAAACCTGCGCCCGTTCTGTTTGCGCGGTCCACGCCGATGATTCGCGATGTCTCCCGCGGCGAGGCAAAAATGAAGTTGCCGGTCGCGGGATTTTGCAGGTTCAGCAGATTCACGGCTACTGGCGAAATATCGGCGGCTGTGAGACATCCGGCCGGCAAAGGCGTTGTCGCGCAAACGGTCGAAAGTCCCTGCGACAGACGAAACGCGTCGCGCGCCTGATTGAAGGCGCTTGCAATTGCTGCTGCTGAACGATCCGCGCCGAGGAACCGCAGCGCCAGTGGAGTGACCGACAGGCTTCTCGCGGTGGGCACGAAGCCAGTGATCGCGTTGGTGTATTGATAACCACCAAAGAAGAAGAAGCGATCTTTTGCGATTGGTCCACCGATGGTAAATCCACCTTCGTTCCTCCGTGCTTTCGGCCTGTCGATTCCCTCCTTGTTGAAGAAGTAGTCGTTGGCGTTCAGCTTTTCATTCTGAACGTAGTAGTAGACGTTGCCGTTGAAGCGATTCGCACCCTGCTTGGTTACAAGCTGGAAATTGCCGCCACCGGATCGTCCAGTCGAAGCGTCGTACAGACTCGTTTGGAGTTTCACTTCTTGCAGCGTCTCAGGCGCCGGCGCGATGTTGTCGTTGAGCGAACCCTCGTTCGTCGTGATGTTCGTTGCATCAACGCCGTTGAAGAATAAACTCGTGCTGGTGGTGCGTGTGCCGTTGACTGAAGGCGATTGATTTCCGTTGCCGTTTGTAAGTACCGGCGACAGTTCCGTGTTGACACCTGCTTCGGTTGACAACAGTTGAGTGAAGCTGCGGGTGGAAGTTGGAACCTCCACTAGTTGCTCGGAGGAAAGTTGACGCGCTACGGTCGAAGTCTCCGGAGTGATTAGCGCAGCGCCTTCCGTAATGTTAATTACTGCGCCAATCTCGCCGACGTCGAGCTTGTCTTCTAACGTGCGCGGAACACTCGCTTCTACTTCAATTCGATCGCGAACCAGTCGTTTGAAGCCGGTGATCTCATAGGAGACCTCGTAAGCTCCGACCGGCAAACCGGGCAATGTCCAATGCCCGTCGCCATTACTGATGGCAGTGCGAGTGCTAGCAGTAGCGAGGTTTTTTACGACCACGCTCACACCTGGCAGATTCGCGCCGTTAGGGTCTTTGACTACGCCTGTTAACGTGCCGACAGTCCCTGTTTGGGCCATCGCCGCTGGAGCGGCAAGACAAAACAATGTAAGCGTTAGCAGCAAGAAGATCCGGCGCGGAACCACGATGGTGAACAAGTTCATGAGAGTCTCCTGTAAATAAACTGGGACGGTAGTTGTCTAAGCGTGTAATGCGTTTTGTTGGTAGCGAATGGACACGCTACTGAGCGAAAGTTAAAGGCCAGTGAATATCGCCTTAAATGTTTGTTAAGCGAGGGAGGCCGGAAGCGTGAGAAGGATGGACGGCTCGTGATTTAACATGAAATTAACATCACCGTAACACGCAAAAACTACGATGGAGCCTCTTCAAGAAAGCCTCGGCGAATTCAGAGACTCCATTGAATCATGGCCATTTCCAACGAACTCAGCAGTGAGATAGCTGCCGCAATCCTGGCTGAAAAGAAAACTCCGCAAGAGCTCAACCAGCTAAAAGACGTCATTCTGCGCGTGCACTCCGCGCTTCAAAAAATGTCTGAAGACGCGCGCACCACACGCCTCAAAACCCGCACACGGTCGGCGGCGACCACGGGCGAACATCGCTCGTCGTGATCACTGCCTTGATCAACTTTGTTTCGGAGTGTTCCCTTTTAGATGGTACACACCATGACTTGGTCTAGCTTGAAATGTGTCTCAGTATGGTCGGACGTGGCGCACTCGCCAGTTGGATTGGAAGCTCGGTAGCACAACATACCTTAGCCAGCTTTTGCCGATCGCGGTTCATCTCGTCGTCTTCTTTAAGCCAACTTAGAACCTCTCCAAATATTCTCGCCGCGTTCGGATCTCCTGGCTGAGTGAGCGAGTAATGAATCCACTTGCCGTCGCGACGAGCTTTAACCAATCCGGTTCGACGAAGATATGCCAGGTGGCGGGAGATTTTTGGTTGGTTCGGACCGATCACGGCAACCAGAAAGCAGACGCAGATCTCGCCACCGGTCATCAGACTCAACAACCTCAGGCGAGTGCGGTCGGCCAGGGCCCTAAAGAACAGCTCCATATCGAATTTCTTCGGTTTCTTGTTCATTTAAAAAATTCTTCTCACGATCATTAAATATGCCTTGACAGATATGTCTTCCCGGCTGTATCCTCCGCCCACATACGCAAAAGCGTATATGACTATAAAGGAGAAGCGTCATGGAAGGCAAGCAAACAATTATCAATACTTTGAAGGCTCATGTGGCTATTAATGTGAGAAGTGTTGCGCAAAGTATCGACTTCTATAGAAAAATGCTCGGCATAGATCCCTCTAAGGTTCGCAACGGATACGCGAAGTTCGACGTTCACAACCCACCCTTGAACCTGACACTGAATCAAGTTCCCTTCACCGATCGCGGAGCACTTTCACACTTGGGAATTCAAGTCGCGTCCACCGATGATGTGCTGGCGCAACGCGAAAGATGGATCGAGGCCGGGTTGATTACGCGCGACGAGATGCAGACGAACTGTTGCTACGCTAAGCAGGATAAGACGTGGGTCCACGATCCCGACGGCAACGAGTGGGAAGTGTTCGTCGTACTTGAGGACAATCTTGCTGAAACGAGTACGTGCTGCGTACCCGAGGAAGTAAGCTCGGCTCCGTTGGCCGCCTCTGAAGTAAAAACGGAACAACAGGGTTCCTGCGGGTGTGCGGTACCGGCGACCATTACTGCATCGACTTCACCTTGTTGTTCCCCGAACTAATCTTCCATGTTGGGAAGAGGTACAACTACTCGTGACAAACGAGGAGCAAGTTAATGAACTGTGAAGGCATTGAAATATCACCCGCTTCATCCGACGACTTGAACGACATTCTCGCTCTTCTCTCAGAAGTGCAGTTGCCACACGATGGTGTAGCAGAAAACGTAAATGCATTTCTCGTTGCGCGGAACAAGCAGTCGCGACTGATCGGTACGATCGGCCTCGAGCGACACGGCAATACGGCGCTGTTGAGGTCGGCCGCAATTGCCCCTGATTGTCAGAAATCAGGACTCGGTTCTCGCTTAACTGAAGATCTGCTTCAGCGGGCAACTACCGCGGGAGTTGAGAGAGTAGTCCTGTTGACTACCACCGCCAGGGAGTTCTTTGCACGACGGTTTGGGTTTTGTGAAACACCGCGGGACCTTTTTGAGGAACAGCTGGCTGGATCATCAGAATGGAACCTCCCGCGGTGTTCAAGCGCAACATGTTTGAGTCTGGACTTGAACTCTCGTAGCGGCAGGATGTGCCAATAGGGGGATTTTTTGATTAACGGTTGCTTTGCCATACGGCATCGGCATTCGAAGCGATCTGCGCCATTGTACGTTTAGTTAACGCGGATTCGTCGTCGCGCTTCGGCGAGACAGTGCGGGTGTTGTGGTCGGTTTTGATGAGATACCACTTGTCGCGATCGCGATCGTCTTTACCATTTGCGAATCGCTGTAAGGTCCATTCGCCTTTGAGCTTCGTGCCATTGAGATAAACGCGCAGCATGCCTTTGTAGTAATTGCCTTCGATCAAGTCGTACGTGCCGATGTCCCACACCATCACGGTGCCGCCGCCGTACTGCCCTTTCGGAATGATGCCTTCGAAGTCGAGATACTCGATCGGATGATCCTCAGTCGGCATCGCGAGGCGGCGTTCGTCTCTCTTGAACGGCGGACCTTTCGGCACTGACCACGACTTCAGGACGTCGTGCATCTCGAGTCGGAAGTCGTAGTGCAAATGACTCGCTGCGTGCTTCTGAATGACGAAGCGACGCCGGCTGCCCTGCCGGCTACGTTGCGGCGTACCCGGCTTGGGCTCAGCCGTCTTGCGGAAGTTTCGCTTGGCAACGTAGGGCTTGAGCGTGTCAGCAGGTTG
>DATEDU010000159.1:0-4635 GCA_035281525.1 Pyrinomonadaceae bacterium
AGCAACTTCGACCAGAATGATAATGACCGTGTTGATAGCCAGTAACGCGCCGAAGCCAGCTTCCGTCATGTGAAGATCGCGAACCAGAAACAACGGCATTGCTGCCAGAGGTTGAAAAAAGACTAATTCGATAGGGATCATCGCGAGTAGGAAATAAATAAACAGTCGATCGCGCAGCACGTCGGAATATCGAAGGCGGGGAATAATCTCGTCATTGGTTTTTTGAACAACGTCTTTTTCGACTGCCTGCGGATTAAACTGGCGCCACGGCAAAACCGTGATTAGGGCCCCGGCAAGGAGGGAAGTTGCGCCGTCGACGTAAAACAATAATTTGAAGGAATGCATTGCCAGAAAACCACCGACCACCGGGCCAATGCTCATGCCGAGGTTTATCGCTAAACGGGTGAGAGCAAACGCAGCCTTTCGCTGCTGTGGTCCTGCCAGCTCGCCGATGATGGCCATACTTGGAGGACGAAAAGCTTCGCTGGTGATCGCCCAAGCGGCCGTGACCGCAAGCATTCCGGACAGGGAATGAACAAAGGAAAAAATCAGCAGCACGATGCCGGATAGGACCAGCGACGTTTTCATGATCCGCAGTGCACCCAGACGATCAGACAAACGTCCAGACAATGGTGCAATGACGATCGCGCTAATTCCGTAGATAGTGATAGCCAGGCCAGCGGTGGATGCAGGAAGACGTCTATCGACGGTCAGATAAAGCGTGAGAAACGGCAGGACCATCGTGCCCGCACGATTTACAAGGATGGCAAGACAAAGGAACCAGATTTCCCGGCGAAGGGATCCTAATCCACGCCAGGGGTTCAGCAACGGGTAGCCTGCCGTTTCCGGTCAGCGTGCGCTTTGCTATCCAGTTCGTAAAGGCGGAAACGGTGCTGATTTTGATTGCTGACCATCGTAGCCGTTTTGCTGAAGTGGTTTTCGGCCGTCATGTGAACAGATCTAGTCAAGCCACTTTCTTCGGCGGAACCCAGGTGACCGTTGCTGAAGGAACGCAGTTTCTCCAACTTGGGCGTACCCGTCGTAACGAAAGTAGCACCGCTTTCCATAAGAGAATACAATGCTTCTGCAATCTCGACCCGCTGAAAAGGTTGTGACCTCTCCTGAGTCCCAGAACGACCTCCCACTTGGCACCCGGCTTGGGCGCTTCGAGTTGTTTGCGCGCATCGGCAAGGGCGGAATGGGCGAGGTTTATTTGGCTCGCGACACCAACCTCGGCCGCCTCGTCGCCCTGAAATTCCTGTCTTCCGAAGTCACTAACGACCGGGAGCGGATCAGCCGGTTCACCAACGAAGCGAAGATCGTCTCGGCCCTTAACCACCCCAACATCCTGACAATCTTCGAAATCGGAGAAATCGAAGGACGCCGCTTCATCGCGACTGAGTACGTCGACGGCAAAACTCTTCGTCACGAAATTCAGCGCGGTCCGCTTGATGTCCCGGTCCTGTTGGATATCGGTTTACAGATCGCAAACGCTTTAGAAGTGGCCCACCAGGCCGGCATTATCCATCGTGACATCAAGCCAGAGAACGTCATGGTGCGAAAGGACCGGATCGTAAAAGTCCTCGACTTTGGTTTGGCTTTGCTTACGGAGGAAGGGTCCGCGCTCGTCACAGACAAGAATGCGGAAGCGGACACGCTAGTAAAGACCCAGCCGGGCTTACTGATGGGCACGATCAACTACATGTCGCCCGAACAGGCGCGCAACCTCACTCTTGATGCGCGCACAGACGTCTTTAGTCTCGGCGTGGTTCTTTATGAAATGCTGAACGGCTACACACCTTTCGGTGGTCCAACCATCAGCGATACGTTGGTCGCTATTCTCGAACGCGAACCGCCACCGATGATCAATGGATCAGCGGAAGTCGAAGACTTGATACTCAGAGCTTTGGCGAAGGACAGGGAAGCACGTTTTACCTCTGCCGGGGAGATGGCTGCCGCTCTTCAGAGACTGAAGCGAATTGCGGAATCGGATCCGGACGCGACTAAGACAATCATCGCATCGCCTGAAGCGCGACGGTCCGGAAGTAACGCACAGCCCATTGCACCGGTCGATCACCTGCAGATGACGATTCCGGCACGCATCAACAATGCGGGCAAAGTCATGCCGGCGGCGGAAGTGGCCCATGTGTTGTTCATGGACATCGTTGGTTACTCGAAGAAAGGAACCCGTTTACAACGAGCCGCAATCAATCACCTTAACGAGGTAGTCCGAGGTACCGACGACTTCGCGAGCGCGGTCAGCGACGGCCGCTTGATTAGCCGAGCCACAGGCGATGGGATGGCACTTGTGTTTTTCGGCGATCCGGAAGCACCTGTCAGATGCGCGGTCCAACTTGCGACAACGCTCAAGGGCCAATCGGAGATTCGACTACGGATGGGGATACACAGCGGTGTGGTCTACCGCACCATAAACATTGCGGGCGAGCAAGACGCGAGCGGCGCTGGAATCAACGTCGCACAGCGTGTGATGGACGCTGGCGGCCCCGACCACATTCTGCTCTCGGAAGACATTGTCAATTATTTACGCGAAGTCGGCGAGTGGGACCACTTCCTCGAAGATCTTGGAGTTGTCGAAGTAAAACACGGCTTCATGGTCCACATGTTCAACTTGTGGACGGGAAATGTCGGTAATCCCGCTGTTCCGGCGAAGGCGACGCGCGTAAAACCTGAAAAGCGACCACCGAGAAACAAACCACGAAAGCCTCCCGAACCACTCGCTGTATCCAAAGATCGATCGATGTCGATCTCAGGCCCATACGATTCATTCGCGATCCTTCCACTTACAAATGCGAGTGGCGACCCGAACATGGAGTATCTCTCGGACGGCATAACCGAGAGCATCATCAATAGCCTTTCACAATTGCGACAGGTTCGAGTGATGGCTCGAACGTCAGTCTTCCGCTACAAGGGCAAGGACGTTGATCCGCTTCAGGTTGGGCGCGAGTTAGGCGTTCGCGCCATCGCAACCGGGCAGGTACTCAAAATCGGCGAAACGATCGTGATCAAAATCGAGTTGGTGAAAGTCGAGGACGGATCGGCGATTTGGGGCGACCAATACCTGCGACCTTTTTCTGACATCCTCGAATTACAAAACGAAATCTCAACGACGATTTCAGCGAAGTTGAAGCTCAAGGTCACAGGTGAAGACGAGGAACGTCTGGGCCGGCGTTACACGGAAAACGTTGAAGCCTATCAGCTCTACATCAAAGGAAGGTATTTCTGGGCCCAAAGAACCAGAGATGGTTTGCGCAAAGGAGCGGAGTATTTCAAGAAGGCCATCGACCTCGATCCGCTCTACGCGCTTGCATATGCCGGGTTAAGTGATGCCTGTACCTTTCTGGCCTTGCACCGTGTTGTACCGCCGCACGACATCTTACCCAGAGCAAGAGCCGCCGCGGTAAAAGCGCTAGAGATAGACGAATCACTCGCCGAAGGTTACAGCGCGCTCGCCTACATCAAGACGATCTACGACTGGGATTGGGCCGGCGCAGAACGCGACTTCCGGCGATCGCTGGCGCTGAACCAACAAAACGCTCCGACACATTCGTATTACGCAAACTTTCTCGCCGCCATGGGCCGCCACGATGAAGCCATGCGCGAAATTCGTCTGGCGCAGTCGATCGATCCTCTCTCGGCAATCTTCAACGTGATGGTCGGTTACATGGCTTTTCTCCGCCGCGATTACGACTTTGTCATCGACACGTGTCGCAAGACAATAGAACTGGACGCTAATTTTTTCTGGAGCTATATGGGCCTCGGCTGGTCGTACGAAGAACTGAACATGGTTGACAAAGCGATCCCCGAGTTTCAGAAGGCCGTAGACATAACTCAAGGAACAATGGGAACGCTCGCGGGTTTGGGCCATGCGTACGGACTTGCAGGCCGCCGCGAGGAAGCGCTCGACGTAATCAAGCAGTTGCAGTCTGTTCCGCCGCAGACCTATATCGTGCCGTATGACATAGCCCTCGTCTATATCGGTCTGGGTGACAAAGACAACGCTTTGTATTGGCTGGAAGAAGCACTCAAGGCCCGCTTCGGTTGGTTGATTTGGATCAACGTAGAACCGAAGTGGGATCCCCTTCGTTCAGATCCGCGTTTTCAATTTTTAGTGCGGCGTCTCAACTTTCCACAGCCCCGGGAGAGTTAGATTATGAAAAAGTCTCTTCACACATTCGCAAGCACGACGATAAGCATGGACATTCTTATTCCGTACGCTTTGTTGCACGTCGCTTGTCTGTCGGTTTTCTTCACTCAGTCGACGTGGCGTGGTGTGGCCGTGGGTCTCGCGAGTTTTTTCCTGCGCGCGTTTGGATTGGGAGTTGGCTATCACAGGTACTTTGCTCACCGTTCGTTTAAAACGTCACGCGCATTTCAATTCGTGCTGGCCGTTCTTGGCAGCCTCGCGATTCAGAGAGGTGTGCTGTGGTGGGCTGAAACTCATCGCGACCATCACCGCAACGCTGACACTGATTCAGACATTCATTCGCCAAGTCATAAGGGATTCATCTACGCACATTCGGGATGGTTTTTGGATGAAAAGAATCGGCAGACGAATGTATCGAGCGTAATGGACCTCGCGCGTTATCCGGAACTAGTCTGGCTGAACGATTGGCG
>DATEDU010000160.1:0-12299 GCA_035281525.1 Pyrinomonadaceae bacterium
TAAACCTCTCCGACCGTGGGCATCAATAGAATGTCGCCGTAATCGGAAATACCAGTGCCGCTCAAGTGTGTATGACTGAATCCGTAAATGATTCGATCGGAGTAGTGGTAACCAGAGCATCCGTCCCAACCGCTCAGCCGACTGTCAGGACTTAGTTGAACCATACCGAACGGCAAGGTGGCGCCGGGAAATGTGTGACCGTGTCCGGCAGTACCAATGAAAGGATCGACGTAGCGGGTTAGATTTTGGCCAAGAACACATTGGCTGAACAACAGAGAGAGGAGACATAACCGGCCGAATCTCATCGTGGTTTGTCTATAGCATGGCTGACCGAGTCCACCAAAGAACCGCGAGCGCAGCGAGCGGGTAGGACAGCAAGACGCCGCTTGGTGTTAACGCGCCCGTTAGGGCAGCACGTGAATTCTTCGTGATATTAACCCGCTCGCTGCGCCTTGCGGTTCTGGGTTTTCACTTGCAACAGAACATTAGCATGTGGTTGGATTTCTGCGTTCGAGTCACACCTGCAACTTCAGGAGAAAACATGTACACGTATCGACCCTCGAAGTCCTTGGGCCGCACAATAATTGTGATCATTGCAATAGCTGTAGCGCTCGCATCCAATGCAATGGTCGCATCGGATCCAGTCGCGGTCTCCGCAGCGGCTCAGCGCTCAACCTCCGCGTACTCGGTCGAACAGATCAAAAGCTACCCATTCCCAAACGAGTTGACCGCAGCATCTACTGGGTCGCGCATTTCGTGGGCATTCAACGAACGTGGGCAGCGCAACATCTGGGTCGCGGAAGGTCCAGACTTCAAGGCGCGTCGTCTAACAAATTACGACGTTGACGACGGACAAGAGTTGACAAGCGTCTCGATCTCTGCGGACGGCAAGTATGTAGTCTACGTGCGCGGAGGCGAGCATGGCTCAAACTGGGAAGTGTCAGTGCCCGTAAATCCGACTCAGAGTCCCGTTTCACAAAAAGTTCAGATCCTGAGTGTCTCGTTTGGCGGCGGCGAACCGAAGGTTCTGGGTGACGGAGACGAGCCCGTAATCTCGCCAAATAGTAATCAAGTGGCTTTCGTGAAAGACAACGGTATTTGGACAGTCCCAATTGACGGCTCAGCCGCGGCTAAGCGCATGTTCTTCGCGCGCAGTAACAGTAGCGCACCCGAATGGTCACCGGACGGCGAGCGACTGGCATTCGTGTCTAACCGCGGTGACCATTCTTTCATCGGTGTATATACGAACGACTCGACGCCGATTCTATATCTCTCTCCTACAACTTCGCGCGATTCATCGCCGCGATGGTCGCCGGACGGGAAGCGAATCGCGTTTGTGCGTCGTCCAGGCGCTGGAGGAGCTCCCGAGCCAATACTCGAACAACGACCTCAGGCCTGGTCGATCTGGACCGCAGATGCATCGACTGGCGAGGCAAATCAACTTTGGAAGAGTCCGTTCACGTTGCGTGGCTCGCCGCCAACGACTCATGGCGGCACGAATCTGCATTGGGCTGCCGGCGGGCGCATAGTTTTCTTGTCGTATCTCGACGGATGGCCACACCTGTATTCAATCAGCGATAAAGGTGGCGAGCCGCTGCTGCTCACGCCTGGTAACTACATGGCAGAGTACATCTCGCTCAGTCCGGATAAACGTCACCTCTTGTTTGCCGGTAATGCGGGAACCGATATCGACGATATGGATCGGCGTCACATCGTTAAAGTACCTGTCGACAAGGCGGAGCCACGCGTCATGACACCCGGCAAAGGGCTGGAGTGGACTCCGTTCGTTACGGGAGACGGCAAGCACATCGCTTACATCTCAGCGACCGCGCAGCGGCCACCACTGCCCGCGGTGATGCCTTTTGAAGGTGGTCCATCTAGGGTTATTGCTGAAGATCGAGTGCCCGATGATTTTCCTACGACCCACCTCGTGGTACCGCAGAAGGTTGTTTATAAAGCACTTGATGGAGTTTCGGTACATGCGCAGCTTTTCGAACGCGCGGGTGGGGCATCGAAAAAGCCCGCGATTATTTTCGTGCATGGTGGGCCTCCACGACAGATGCTCCTGGGTTGGCACTACTCGGACTATTACTCGAACGCTTATTCGATGAACCAGTACTTGGCAAGCAAGGGCTACATCGTGTTGTCGATAAACTTTCGTTTGGGGATTGGCTATGGATTCGACTTTCATCGTCCGCCGAATGCAGGTGTTCAAGGAGCTGCGGAGTATCAGGATGTAAAAGCAGGCGCTGAGTATCTCCGTGGGCTGGCTCGAGTGGATCCGAAGCGCATCGGGATTTACGGCGGCTCTTACGGTGGGTTTCTTACTGCGTTAGCTCTAGCGCGCGACTCCGAATTGTTCGCAGCCGGCGTCGATATTCACGGTGTGCACAACTGGACTGGTGAACGCGCGCAGTCACTTCTGGAAAACCGTTATGAGAAGCCACCGGACACTCAGCGTGCTCTCGACGTCGCCTGGCAGTCGTCGCCGGTCTCATCAATAGCTAAGTGGAAGTCTCCAGTGCTGGTAATTCATGGTGACGACGATCGGAACGTGCGGTTCAGCCAAACTACTGATCTTGTTCGTCGCTTAGAGAAAGCGGGTGTTCGGTACGAAGAGATCGTCATCCCTGACGATACTCATCATTTCCTGCGGCATGCTAATTCGGTGAAGGTTAATGCCGCGGTGGCGGATTTCTTTGATCGGATGTTCGGAATGGTAAATGGTAAATAGTAAATGGTGAATGGTAAATCGGAGTCTTCTACCACTTACGTGAATATGTACCATTTACCATTTACCCTTTTTACGATTTACCCGTTACAGCCAGCAACTCCAATGAGTGGCCGTCGGGGTCGTCGAAGTAGATCGATGTTGCTCCCATCCAGTTGTGCACGACTGGCCCTTCAACCTCGATTCCACGTTCGCGCAGCATCGCCGCCGACCGTTCGACGTCGGCTTCGTCAACAGTAAACGCGAAGTGTTGAGCCGGCCACTCTCCCTTGTCTTCCTGCAATACGACCATGCCGTTAATGCCGCCTGCATGCAAAAACAGCCAGTTTCGGCGTTGGTCGCGCAGTCCCTCCTCGAGTCCCAACACTCCTACATAAAAGGCTTCAGCCCGCGGCAAGTCTTTGACACGGATCGCGACTTCATAAATGCCTCGGATTGGGAGCATAATTAGTTGTGTCTAGGCTGCTGAATCGTAGTGTCGAGCCGCTGAAGCGGCAGTGTAGCAGCTTGCGCAAGACTTCAACAGCGTGATTCAGCTCGATACGTGGGGAACCTTTTGGTTGCGCTGCGCATCGCAAGAGCCGAACGCGCCTCTCCCGCTTGCAAAAGCACTCGAAGATTGCTAAACCTCGTGCTTGAAACGCTCTCCTGGGAGAACGCCGATGAAGAAGATTTACTACCCCTTATTCGCAGTTGTTTTGGTTCTCGCTCTGATCGCCCCTGTACTCGCCGACACTATCAGACTTAAAGATGGAAGCGTAATTAGAGGCGAGGTCATCGGATTCAAGGATCAACAGTTCATCGTTCTCATCGGCAGCGGCTCCAAAGGCCGGCGCAGCCGAACCACAATTTACGTTGAGGACATCGAGTCGATCGAATTTGACTCAGCGACGACTACTGCTGCGTCGATCCTTGCGAACGATGAGGGATCGGGTAATTCTAATGAGCCAGTTTCACAGCCGCCGAGATCCAACACGGACTTGGGTTCTAATTCAAGGACGACTGGCTCGCCCACCGGCTCGATGAGTCCGCCGACGTTCTTCACCATCAAGGTTTCAGTTCGAGCCGACAATGCGAATAACGGTTGGACGAATAGCGGTTTGGTTGTCCGCAAAGGACAGCGTTTGCGCATCAGCTCGACTGGTCGCGTATCGTTAGGAAGAGGGCGTTTCTCGACACCGGGCGGCCTTTCAACAATTGCGGATAACGACAAACTCATGCGCAATGAGCCGACCGGGGCGTTGATAGCCGTGGTGGGCGACGATAACGACGATTTTGTGTTTATCGGAACGAGACGAGACTTCGTCGCGCAACGAGACGGGGTATTGTTCCTGGGAGTGAACGAAGGGGACTTAAACGACAACACCGGAACCTACGATGTGGTGATCGAGGCGGAAGCATCAGGTTCACCACGTTGACGGCAACTCCGGTTTGTCTTCGGGCATCGGAGTTTATTATGAAATTCTCTAGCTTTTTCCGCTATTTACTTGCGTTCGCGGTGTTCCTCGCGCTGATTGCGGGTACGTTCATCCCGCTCGGCTTTGCTCAATCACGGCGCCAACCGCCCACGACTACTCAAAAGAAGAATCAACGGCCGAGCCAAACCGGCGAAAAACAGGAAGAACCACTACCACCGGACATCGTTAATCAGCCGAAGGAAGCCGACAAAATCACTGTCGGCACGCAGCTGGTAAACGTTGACACCGTCGTTTATCACAAGAAGAGCGGACAGATCGTAGCGGGTCTCAAGAAGGACAACTTTGCGATTTTTTCCGATGGCAAACCGCAGGTTATTACCAACTTCTCGACACCCGAAGCCCCCATCACAATCGTGATGGTGGTTGAGTTCAGCAAATGGTCAGAACAGTTTGGGTGGGCTCAAGGTGGAGGGTTCGATCCGGGCACTTACGAGGTGTTGCGTCCGACGGCGATGTTCCTGTCGCAGTTCATCAAACCGCCTGACGATTACGTATCCGTCGTGGCCTACGACATGCGGCCAACGCCTTTAACTGACTTTACAAACGACCCGGCGCGCATAAATCAGGTTATTCATCTGCTGCTGCGGAATAGTCCGGCCTTTAGAGAAAGCAATCTATTCGATGCGTTGAAGTTTGTGCTGGTCGGTGGACGCGGTGATGCGGTCGTTCTTGAGGATTCTAAGGAAGCAAAGGCGGAGTACGCAGGCCTCGCGAGCGTGCAGGGGCGCCGGCGAGCGGTGATTCTGGTCTCCTCCGGTATCGATACGTTCAGCAAGATAAACTACGGTGATGCGCGCAAGGTGCTTCAGAATGCGGGCGTTCCGGTGTACATCATCGGCACCGCGAATATGTATTTCAAGAGGTGGGGCGACTATCTAGGCGCAACGGACAGTCTCACCGGCAATCCGGGCAGAATGACTCTGCTGCAGGCGCAAAATACGCTCGGCACTTTCGCGAAGGAAACAGGGGGCGCGTATTTCCCGTACACGTTTGAGGGAGAGATTCCGAAGATCTTGCAATCAATCAATGGTCTGCTGCGAAGCCAGTACAGTCTGGCGTTCAACCCTGGAGATGTTCGCGACGGCAAGCAGCACAAGATCAAGGTCAGCGTTGATGTAAATGGCGACGGGCAGTATGACGATAAAGAGTATGTGATTCAGGCTCGGTCGGTTTACAACGCCCCGAAGGGATAGGATTAGGAGCAGGAGCAGCCGTCAGGGAGCAGGCCTTACGGGCTAACAACCTGTATCAACGTAAGCCAAGAGGCAGCGAACATTGCTTCGGCTGCCTTTCTTGTATAGGTCAGACGCTCGCATGACGGGTTGGCAAATAATCCATACTTCTTCTTCACTAAGAACCTCAGCCAAAAATAATCTGAGACTGTCCACATATTCGGCGAGTTCTGGATGATGGTTGTCGTTTTCGAGATCCAACAAAAGATCACAGAACAAAACTTGAACGATGTCTCTTACAATGCCTAGTGCCGCCGATAAGTAGAACCCCGTAAAAGGACTTGTGAGAGTCGAACCTCCTTGTACATAGGCCAACTCTTCAGCCAACCACTGGGTCACCGTTTTATATTGAAGTGAATCGAAGCGAATTGGCAGAAACAACTCAACGCGTGTTCGTCTCTCCAAGTTCACGAAGCTTTTCCTTGAACTTCGCGATTCTTTCTGGCAGACCACGCATGCGTTTGATAGTTTCCTCCGGTGTATCTATGTGAGTTCTTTTCTTCCATTCGGCTACGTGAGGCTGAGGAGCCCGGCTTTCATTTTCGTTATGAGGAGTGTCTTCAGTCATGCTCCGTATTCTACTCTGCTAATTCGTAAGAATAAAGACTTGAAAGGATCGGGAGGACCTGCTTGCTGTCCTGCTGCTGCTTTCTGCCCCTGCTCCTGCTTCCTGCTCCTGCTTTCTGCTCCATCGGATTCTCACCGGCCGTGGATGCGAAGCCGGAACTCATCATTGAAAGCGTAAGTCTCCGCACGCTTTCCTGAGAACAACCGCGACTCCCGCAAGAGCATCGGCAAGCCACCAATTGGTAAATCCAACCCGTAAGCGCGACTGGCAAACATTGCAGAAATCTGTGGATTCAGTCTATCAGGCACTCCATACTTGATCGCTTTCTGTGCGGCCGGTGAGAAACCGACTGTGCGTCGCGGATTAATAAATTCAAGCGAACGATCGAAGATATGTAACCGCGTCGTCTGTTCCCGCAACGCCAAATCGCGCTGCGTGAGGAGATTCGCAACTGCCTCGCTTACCGCGCCACGGTGATAATTTGCGCGAGCCGCGATTGGGCTCTCTTCGACTTCCGCAACCGCACTTTTCTTCGGCGGTCGATCCCACAAATCGCAATACTGCTTGATAAATCTTAGCGTCGACTCATAAAGCGTTGCCAGATTGCCGCTCAGCTTTACACGCTCGACAACTGCAGCCTGAATGGTATCGCCGGCGAAGCGAGTCGCGACGATTGACGAGCGTGGTAACAGTTCGCTGACACGCTCGTCACGGCCGAAGAGAAGCAGACCGGCGGTGGTTGGAACTACTCCGGCCGGTTCGTTTACGCCCATCAGCAAATCACGTTCGAGCGCTTCACCCGTTGGATAGTTCGAAAAAGAGCTTTCATCGAAAGCGTCGCCGGCAAACTCACGCAGAAAACTCCAAAGATGAGCTTCGTCAATGTCGTCAAGAGTAGCGCCAATTACCGGTACATTTTCATAGCGAACAGGCCTCGTCTCGTCCAGGAGTGCGGACAATTCTTCACGCGAGGCTTCTCGCTTCTCGGCGCCTATGCGGAGGTAAAAACGCCCGTCGCGCGTGCGGTACGGGCGGCGCTTGCCTTCTACATCAAGCGCGACAATTCGGCGGCCATTGTCAAAAGCAATGCGATCGACAAAGGGAATCAACGAAGGATGAATCTCTTCGCGACAAATCCGCACCAGTTCCTGCTGGACACTTTCGGCATCGTCGACTCCTTCGACACGCATTTGATCGTTCACGCCAAACACGATCACACCGCCTCCGGTGTTTGCCAGCGCAACGATCTCCTGGGCGATCTTCTCAGTATTGGAAAGTTTTACTTTGAGCTCGAGAAACGTGTCTTCGCCGCCACGAATTAGTCGTAAGAGCTCAACTCGCGATGTTTGAGGAGCAGGTGTTGAGAGAATATACTCCTGAAACGAGCGTTCAGTAGTAGGTTCGTGCCGTTGATTGCTGCGAAATCTTCTGCGAGCCATTTTGTATTGACGGGGCCGCGTTCACTTGCCCGCCCGGATGGCCGGTTAACCCGGCACATCGCTGGATTCGTTGGCACAAATCACTCAGCGCCAGAAACCATCTCAAACCATGCGCTAGTCGTCTTCCGGTTCGCGCACGGCTTCAAGAATTTCGACCTCCCGCCGCTGAAGTGCCTTCGCCTGGGGCGCGATTGATAACGCATAGACGCAACTCGCAAGCAGCGCGAAGATCGCCAGTGTAACATAGACGATTGGTAAACTCCGCGTGAAGTAGCCGGCTGCGGTTGCTATCAGCGGAGGAAGAGCCAGAAAAATGATCATCGGAATCAGTAGCAGCCCAACCACTCCCGATACATTCAACCGCTTTCCAAATTTCATCCGCTTGGGAAAGCGTATGGAAAGCCAATTGCCAATCACCGATATGACGGCTGCAAAAAGGACAAAGGCCATGGCCGCAAAAAGAATGGCACGAAGCGTCAGGTCGCGGAACACGAGTTCGTTGACGATCAATAGCGTGACTGAGAACAACAGTGCGACGATCGTGACACAAATATTTTTCCCGATCAGTATGTGCCGCCGTTGAATCGGCGAAAGAATCAGCGATCGCATACCGCTGTCTTCCAGCGAAAACTGGTTGCACGAGATTCCGCTCAACATGAGAAATACATAAAGGACACCACCGCTAGCCATTAGTCCTTCTCCATAATAGAAAAGATCGGCAAGGAACGGCGACGTTCCCGTGTTAACTCCACGCGCTTCCGACATGCGGTCGCTGTTAACAAGTCTGATCACAATCAGGATTAGCGGCATCAACACCATCATGCGGACCTGGGCATTACGCATCACATAACGAAGTTCTTTTTCGACTACTGCTGCGAGCTGAGGTGAAAGACCGGGCAGTTCCCAACCGGTGTACGCGGTCGATGGAAGTTCTAAAGTTGCGACCGTCCTCCGTTTTGCTCCTCCCTTCCCCAGCGCCGTCCGCTGCGCAATCCAGTAGGTAACGACAACCAGCAGCACTACATATGCAGTTAGTAGTAATACAGCTAATGCATATTGGCCCCCGCCTGAATCTTTGAGACCATGCGTCAGAACGAATGCGGCAGCACCTGGCGGCGTCCAACGCAAACCTTCAATGGATTCGGCATGCTCGAAAATAGCCGGCGCGATTTGGCCTATTACGGCTCCACCAAGACCGACTAAAGCTCCAAGCAATGCCAGTAGAGTCTCGCCGCGACTCCGACGCCGCCGCAACAAAGCGCCCAATGACGTCGACAGCCACTTCGACAAGGCCAATCCAAATGCGGCGATCGGTAGAATCGCTAATGCTGCCATGCCAACGTTGCCACTTCCCAAGCCAGCTCCGAGGCACAGAGCGGTGATTGCCGGAATGGCAAACACTGATTGCAGGCTCGTGATTTCACTGATGAAATCCACCGCGAAGAGTTTTCGCAAACTGATCGGGTAGATGAGCAGGCGTCCTGGATCAAATTGTCTGCTGCTGCCGATGCTCAGAGGCAACGTGGCCCAGATTAAAAATAAGAAGGCAAAGATTGAGAATAATATGAACTCAGGCGACGGCAGTTTATCGGTCGTCGCTCTGGCTGCTTCGGATTTTTCTAAAGCTTCGGTCAAGAATTCGGGCGAAGTAAGAACGTAGGCGGCGACGCCGAGTCCTAGAGCGATAGCAATAGCGAATGCGAGGGCGACCAGCAGTCCAAGTATTGATGCGACACGGTTGACCACTTCCTTTCGTGAGCGAAGGGAGTTCCGAAAGAGTCTCCACTTGAGCCAGATTAATGTTGAGAGTTGCGACACGATATATATCTGAGATCTGAGATCTGAGATCTGTACTTTGTCCTTTGTACTTGGTGCTTTGTACTTTGAGCTTGGCGCTTCTAAGATTCAACCGAAGACGAAGACCAAAGACCTAAGAGCTAAGACCTAAGACCTAAAACCAAAATACAGAGTCCAAAGCACAAAGTTCAAAGTAAATGACATCCCACAAACACCCAATTCTTAACGCCTATGTCAGTCTCGGTTCCAACCTCGGCGACCGAGCCGGCAATCTTCTCCTCGGCGTGCGTGGGATGATGGAAGCGGGCCTGGACGTAATTCGCCTCTCGAGCGTGTACGAAACAGAGCCCGTCGGAGTCTCATCTGACCCACCCGTCCGAACCTCCTCTCAACCATCGTTTCTCAACATGGTCGCGGAGCTACGTGGAAACTCGCTGCCCGCGCCGGAACAAATGCTAGCTCGTATGATGAGGGTCGAGTATGCACTCGATCGAAGACGCGAAACACCTATGGCGCCACGGACGATCGACCTTGACCTGCTTCTTTATAAAAACGAGACGCGCGCAAATCAATTTCTTTCACTACCGCATCCTCGCCTTCATCTTCGCAGATTCGTCCTCACGCCGCTGGCAGAGTTAGTTCCGAGACTGGTGCACCCAACACTTAACACGAGCATCGCAGACTTGCTCGAACGCCTGGAGGATCAAAGCAGGGTGGTTCGGTGGCGGCCAAATGCAAGTCAAGGCACAACGTAATCCAATTTCGTGGCTCGGCTTTAGTGTGATTTCGTGGATCCGTTTTCCCCTTTTCGCCGATTTGTCGTTATAATATGGCCACTTGCGAACGTCCCTTCCGACATCTCCGAACTTGCCGGTTATTGGCGACTTAATATCACAGCCGAGAGTGGCTTGAGAGTTGAAACATGCCGTATCTAAAACCTGAGCGTCCGGAAAAAGTTAGCGCGCCTTCGTTGAAAGCGAGCAAACAACGCGGCGAACGTCTCGTCTGCCTGACTGCTTACGATTACCCAACGGCTCGGGTCGTTGACGAAGCAGGAGTGGACGTGATCCTGGTCGGTGACAGTCTCGGAAACGTCGTATTGGGCTACGGAAACACGGTTCCGGTAACGCTCGATGAGATTCTGATACACGTAAAGGCGGTTCGTCGGGCAGTACAGAGAGCTCTTCTCGTCGCTGACATGCCATACGGTTCTTTTCATACTGGCGCTGATGAGGCAGTGAAAAATGCTCTGCGGCTGGTGAAGGAAGGAGGAGCAGAAGCAGTTAAGCTCGAGGGTGGTCATAAGCGAGTCGATCTCGTGAAGCGCCTCGTCGACGAGGAAATCGCGGTCATGGGCCACATTGGATTGACGCCGCAATCGATCAATCAGCTGGGCGCCTATCGCGTGCAGGGCAAAACTGCGGAGACAGCGCGGCAATTAATCGAGGACGCTCGCGCGCTGGAGGCTGCGGGAGCATTTGCGGTCGTGCTGGAAGTAGTGCCGCGCGAGATCGCTCGAATAATCACAGAGACGATCAGCATACCCACTATAGGCATTGGCGCGGGAGTTCACTGCGATATTCAGGTGCTGGTATTGCACGACATGCTTGGCTTGGCGTTTAGTAAACTGGCGCGTTTTGTGCGACCCTACGCGAACCTGCGCGAAACGATCTCAGACGCCGTAACTCGCTATGCCGATGACGTGCGCAATGGTACTTACCCTTCGGACGAAGAGTCTTATGCGCTGCCCGCGGAAGCGGCTGAGGAATTAGATCTTCCCGCTGTGAACGACCGCAAGATCAAATCTTAATCCTCTAAAACTATGGAGATTATTAATCGTCGTCAGCGCATGAGTTCCGTCGCGCGCAAAATTCGTCGCGACTTGGATCGAACCATCGGCCTGGTGCCGACGATGGGCGCGCTTCATGAAGGACATTTGAGTTTGGTCCGTGAAGCGCGGCGCATGTGTGATGTGGTCGTCGTCTCAGTATTCGTGAACCCTACTCAGTTCGGCCCTGGTGAAGATTTTGAGCGTTACCCTCGTGACCTAACAAAAGATACAGCGCTGCTGACGGACTACAACGTTGACTTTATTTTTGCGCCGCCGACTGAAGAGATTTACCCGCGAGGTTTTTCTAGTTATGTGAATGTTGAGGGTCTGTCGGATCAACTCGAAGGGCATGCGCGCCCGGGACATTTTCGCGGCGTGGCGACGGTAGTTGCGATCTTACTCAACGTAGTGCGGCCGGATTTCGCCTTCTTCGGCCAGAAAGATGCGCAACAAGCTGTGATTATTCGCCGGCTTGTGCGCGATCTTGCTTTTGAGACCGAGATTATCGTGTTGCCGACCGTACGCGAAGACTCGGGCCTGGCGATGTCTTCTCGCAATTTGTATTTGAAACCTGAAGAGCAACAGGCCGCGGGAGTCATTCACCGCGCACTAGCAAAAGCGAAGGAGACTTATAAGTCAGGCGAGCGGAACGGTAACAGATTGGCGGAATTGGTGCGAACTACGATTGAGAGTGAGCCTAGCGTGCGAGTGGACTATGTGAGTGTTTCGGATGCCGAGACGCTCGAGAAAATAGAGAGACTTGATGAGCGTCCCATTCTAATCGCCGTTGCAGCTTACATAGGTAAGACCCGCCTGATTGACAACACAACGCTGAATAGCTCAAGGAAGAAGGATGGTGCTTCCGCCAAGGCGTAAGGAATGTCTGAAGCAGCAAAGCAGAAAGTTCACATCAAGTTCACTCTGAACGGAGACGCGACGGAAGTTGCCTTTGCTCCGCACAAAACGCTGCTCGAGGTGCTGCGCGAAGATCTAAATCTCACCGGAACAAAGCACGGTTGTGAACTGGGCGAGTGTGGGACATGTACGGTATTGGTCGACGGACGCGCAATTCTGTCCTGCCTGATGCTGGGTCTCGACGCTGAAGGTCGCGACGTTAAGAGCATTGAAGGCATGGCCGATGGAGCAAACCTTCATCCGCTCCAGGAAACGTTCGCAGATCTAGGTGCGGCACAGTGCGGCTACTGCTCACCAGGGTTTCTGCT
>DATEDU010000161.1:0-34828 GCA_035281525.1 Pyrinomonadaceae bacterium
TCACGCCCCGACAATTCTCATCCAGAACTCAGTGAAGCCCATCGTCGTCGCCTCAGCAAACGGCAATCGCTACAAGCACACCGGTAACGAAACCTCCGTGCAAAAAGCTTTCACCATGATGGCGCAAGGCACTGACGTTCTCGACGCAGTCATTGCCGGCGTGAACATCTGCGAACTGGACCCGCTGGACACCAGCGTTGGATTCGGGGGTTTGCCTAATGCCGACGGTGTTGTGCAGCTCGATGCTTCTTGCATGCATGGTCCAAAGAAACGCGCCGGCGCAGTTGCATCGCTCGAAGGAGTCCGCACCCCTTCGCTAGTGGCCAAGGCTGTTTTGGAAAATACCGATCATCATTTGATTGTTGGAAAAGGTGCTCAGGAATTCGCGCGCAACATGGGGTTTAGGATTGAGGACGATCTCAATACCGAGCAGTCGCGGAAGCTCTGGCTCGAATGGAAACGACGCACCGATCCAGATCATTACCTGGATCCCAAGAAACGCGCCGAGTTATGGCATCGCGAAACGCTGCGCATGGTCGCAGAAGGTCTTATGGATCGAGATCATTATTACGGCACCATCAACTGCAACGGCGTGAACTCAAAAGGTGAAATCTGCGGCGTGACCACTACGAGCGGCCTCGCCTGGAAGATTCCGGGACGTGTTGGAGATTCACCGATACTTGGCGCGGGACTCTATGTTGACGGCAGCGTCGGCGCAGCCGGCTCTACCGGCCGCGGCGAAGCCAATCTCTACAATTTGTGTTCGTTCTTAATCGTGGAGGAAATGCGTCGTGGCGCACATCCAAAAGATGCAGGCATGGAAGCGCTCAAACGGATCAAGGCGAACACGGTCGAGAAACGCCTGCTGAACAGCCGAGGCAATCCGAACTTTGGCATTAACTTCTACATCATCAACGCCAAGGGCGACTATGCAGGCGTGACAATGTATGAGGGCCCGTCGTTCGCCATTTGCAACGACAAGGGCCCTCAAACTCTCAAGTCTGATTTCCTGCTTCCAGGAAAAGCTAGTGACGACTGAGATTCATTTCGCTTCCGGATCGTTTTGCATCATGCCGAAGATGTTGCCTTCGGTGTCTTTGCAGTAGACTAGCCACCCAACGCCGGGTATCGGCATCTTCGGGACCACGACATGGCCGCCGTTTTTCTCAACTGTTGCCACTGACGTTTCTACCGATTCCACATCGACGGTGCACACGTAACCGATGACTGCCTGGCCGTCAACTTCGCCTTGTCGCTGGTGCAGACCACCGTTAATGCCGGGCTGTCCGTCTGGGCCGGTAGTAACCAGCCAGTACGGCATCGGGCCCTCCCATTTCTGAAAACTCCAGTTAAAGATGTTTTCATAAAAGGTGATTGCGCGCGCGGGGTCGCTCGCGTGAATCTCGAAATGTATAACTCGGGGCATAGTGTCTCCTCCAGGGTTGATTTACGTTTCAGGTATAGGACTTATAGGACTTATAGGACCTATATGTCCTATTGCTTTAAGGTTTTCTAAGTGTGAGCGGGTGCTGCCGTCTTCCCGTACTTCTGCGTCGCGAAACCGACGATTAAACCAACCAAACTTCCCGGTAACATGATTTCGAAGTAGTAGCCGCCAACGGCGAAGTGTGCTGTCAGAAATGCGAGGAGCGCACCTACAGCCAATCCGAAGAGCAGACCAATGGGCAGCGACTGATATTTCTTCGCAAAGAATCCGATAACGACTCCAGCGATCAGGCCTTTGAACGTTGAGCTAATGACGATTCCTGCAAGTTGATCTCGGACGGCGGGCGTGAACCAGGCAGTAAGTCCATCAAAGGCACCGAGTACAGCGCCGAGCAGGATTCCGATTAGGGGCTTTGACATGTTTGTTCTCCTTAAGAATTGAAGATCAAGACGATTTGACATTGGTCATTTGACATTTGTCATTTGTCATTTAAAGACGATCCACTAACCAGTCCACGAAATGACACGAAAACGAAGACGCGAAATGACAAGAAGTACTTGAGCGCTAAATGACAAATGTCAAATGTCAAATGACCAATGTCAAATGGTTCTCGTACTTCTATTACACACTTCGACGGATTCCTTTAACCGCGTGACGTCAAAATAAAGAAAATTCTCATGAGCAGGTAGGCGAGGACGAGGAGTATCAGGAAGCGGTTCTTATTTACCCACCGCCCGGCTTTTTCGAACGCGTTCTCACGATGTGCAGCAACAGGTTGATCGTCCAGGAGCAACGCGACTTCGGCAGCCAACCCGCCGGCATTCGCGTACCGATCGGTTCTTTCCACGGCCATGGCTTTTAAACAAACCGCTTCCGCAGCCTTGGTTATCTTGGAATTCAGCTCTCTCGGTCTGGCGAATGCCCTCGAACGGCCGTTGCCCGACAACGTAAGGGCCGCATGATCTTTGGGCGGCTCATTGGTGAGTAGAAAGAACAGAATTGCGCCGAGCGAATAGACATCTGAGCGCCGGTCTACTGTTTCAATCTCGCCGCGAGCTTGTTCGGGCGACATGTAGACCGGCGTTCCGAGAATGGTTCCGTGTGTTGTGTCCTCGGTGTCACGCGGCGCGACCGTATGCCGGTCTTGCCCGGCTTCTTTTGTGAGTGCCGGCAATGTTCTCGGGTGCTCATGCTGCGGTTCTTCTTCGATGGATACTTGCTGCTCCTCCCGCAATACCTTCGCGACACCCCAGTCGAGCACAAGCACTTCGCCGAAAGACCCGATCATGATGTTCTGTGGTTTCAGGTCTCGATGAATAACACCGTGAGCGTGCGCAAAGGCAACGGCCTCGCATGCAGCCTGGAACTTCCGAAGACGATCCTTGATCGAATCCACGCGCGCCGCGTATTCGTCCAAACGTTCCCCCTGGACCAGTTTCATCGCATAGAAAACGCGGCCGTCGGGCAGCACGCCGACGTCGTGTACGGGAACGATGCCGGGATGTTCGAGGCCGGCGATGATCTTTGCTTCACGCATCATGCGGCGAGCAAGCCCGGGCTCCGGTTCGAGCCCGTTCAGGACTTTGATGGCGATGCGTCTTGCAAGATCAGGATCCTCGGCCACGTACACTACGCCCATCCCACCGCGCGCGAGCTCTTTAACAATCCTGTATTTTGTGGTGCTGAAGTCCGGAGTGGCGGCGAAGCTCCGTAGGCGCTCGACTTTCGAATCTGAAAGAGACTTCATTTCACGTCGATTCCCAAAATCGCTCGAGCTTCATTGCGGAACTCTTCGTCAGTTGCGGTCACCTCGCGCAGTTTGTCCAGCACAACTCTTCTGAACTCGCGGCGCGCGGCTGCCAGATGATTTGTAACGTCAGTCGTGCTAATCCCAAATTGTTTTGCCAGGGAGCCGTACGAAATTTTCTGTTCGGTGTCGTCATCCCTCAGATCGTAAAGGTCGAATATTTCGAAGTAGATGCTCCGGCCGCTTTCCTCAAAACGGCGTCGTAAGGTCTCGATAGAGAGCGTGAAGAGACTGCGCACCCACTCCTTATGGAAGAAAACTTCGGGATTCACGCCCGCGTTATTATTGTGCAGCTTGAGCTCTTCTTCGGCGCTGTTAAAGTCAAGTGAAAGATGATCGTTGTTGCCTCCTCGTTTGAGGCGTTGGTCAGACTTCTTCTGGTTTGACACGAATCGTTCGAGGCACGTGCGAAAGAAAGTTTGAAAGCTGGCCTTCGAGGAGTCGTAGCTGGTGAAGTAGTCCTTTTCAATCGCGCTCGCGAAGAAGGCTTGCACGAGATCTTTCGCATCTTCGTTGGACAATTGCCATTTGATGCGCAGGTATTTGTAAGCGGGCTTCCAGTAACTCTCGACGATTGTCCCCAATGCTCGCCTGCGGATTTCTTGATCCGCGCTGCGAGCGGCGATGATCGCCGAGTGCCGCGTTACCGGAAACCTTTGCGCGGCTCCACCAATGCTTGTGTCAGCATCCCGATGCATAATTACTGTTTTCTCAAGCGTTCCATTGCGATTGAGGACGGTGTGAATCCGAGTCGCGACCAGAAGCCGACGCTGTCGGGCCTTGCACGCAATACCCATGTGATACGGCCATCAGTATCTCCCGACATCAACCGTTCAACCAACTCACGGCCAATCCCCTCGCCTCGTCGATCCGGCGCTACTGCGACAGTCGAGATGTACGCGTTGGTTGCGCCGTCGCAAAGTGCTCGTGCAAAGCCGACTATAGTGTCGCCATCGACTGCGACTACTGTTAGAGCGGAACCGTCGAGCATCGTCTGGAACCGGTCTAAGTCTCTTACCCGCTCAGCCCAACCTTGCTCGGAAAGGAACTGTCGCAGTTGTTCGTAATCGTCGGGCGTAACCTTTCGAAACTCAATTGTCATAGGTTTTATTACCTACCGCGCCAAGTTGCGAGAGATCAGGACAGCGACGACTATAGTTTGTGTTTGATCGATAGCGTTGAGTGGTCCACGGTTCAGAATGCCAAAACTCCTGCACTTGAATGTAACTATTTCCCCGGCAGATTGCCCAGTGATAATGGAGCACTGGCGAGACGGCGTCGTTGTAGCCGAGTCGAACACAGCGACCGACAATCTCGTTATCGTCACAGGCGTGCCAGTAGCTTTCGGCAGACGCTGGTTCAGGCGGCGGCAGCTTCTCGTGAAAGAGCGTATTGAAAGTATCGATGAACCGGCGGGCTTGTCGAGCGAGTTCCCGGTCAACATCCCAAACGTACTTCGGTCGCCGTGGGAAAGCGGCTGAAAGTTCCACCATCTGAGCATAAAGCACCACTGATTCTCGCATCGCCGCCAGCACTACTGCGTCTTTGATTCGTGCTGCGAGACCAACCAGCGAAAAATCATCGGTCTCTAGAGCGGTTTCATATGCAGTTTCAACGAGGCGCGGCAAACTCCATTCGGGCCTCGTAGCGTACAACGCTTTCGAAAGTGGATCACGTCCAGTTGGCAAAAGCTGGTTGCCTCTGATCGATTCGCCGTAAAGTGGTGCAGATGTCACTTCGACTAAGCGATGGAATTCGGGCAGCGAGGCTACTGTTGGCGTGCTCTGGTCGCTTACCGTTTGGAGGGCCCGCATCAAGCGGAAGTATTCCGCTAACTCGTCACTTTCGGTGTAGTAACCTTCAACTGGTACTGATGCAGGTCCAACGTTAAGTGCAGCTGCAACCCGGCGCGCACAATTCAAAAGCTCGGCGCGCTCGTGCCGCTTCATCGCATCGCGATAAAGTTTATCCAGTCCGAGCAGGAAAGTTCGATTATCTACAACACTACGTTCAGCAAACATCAGACTGTCCTGGTGCGCCGCCCAGAGCTCGCTTTGCGCGATTCTATTCTGGTCAATTAAGTTCCCCAGCTTCGAGATTAGGTCGGCGTTTTTCTATTGAGGGCGCGCAATCCCTTTGAGGCTTCTTCGAATACTTGGAACGGGCAAGGCAGCTTCAGTGCATGCCGAAAGTCGGCGGCAGCGCCTTCAACATCACCCAACGCGGCACGGCACAGTCCACGATTACTGTAAGTGTTTGCGTGATCGGGTCTGAGAGCAAGCGCTTTGTCACAGTCGGCGATGCCTCTTTCATAATCGCCGAGCTTGTATAAGGCGAACGCTCGATTAGCATAGGAGTTCGCATAGCCCGGCTCGTGCTGGATGGCCGATCCGTAATCCGCGATAGCCTGCTGCACATTTCCCATCTTCGAGTAAGCTGCCCCACGGTTTGCATACGCCATCGCGTTCTTTGGATCGAGCGTAACGGCCCGGTCAAAGTCTGCCAACGCCGAATCGAGACTGCCCATTTCCACGTAAAAACACCCGCGGCCAATAAGAACGTCGGCGTCATCAGGCTTGATTGATAGGGCCTTGTCAAAGTCTCTAACCGCCTTATCGAACTCCCCGAGCAGCGCGTAATCCTGGCCTCGTAAACGGTATAGGTCGGCGTTATCGGGTCTCGTGGAGATAGCCTGATCGTACGTGGCAATGGCAGCCATCACCTCATCTTTCTCGACTGATTGAGCAAGCGAATTCAGCTGTGTGAGAACTTCATCGCCCGCATAGAAAAGAGGCGACAACGGGTGGCGATCCTCGGCCAGCTCATCGTCCAAAGCATTCGCGGTTAGGATCCCTGAGTCGGTAACGGCATAGAAGACCGTCCGCCAGTCCTCGGGAATTAGGTAAGAGTCGCACGGCTTCAGATGTTCGCGAAACTCGTTCGCCGTCTTGATAAACTTCGCGTTAGCCTGACGAACGTTTTCATGATCTCCGCCGCCGATGATGAAGTAACCGCTACTAATGTAGAGGCTGGTCGCGCCGCTTCCGGACGCCGCTACTGTCACAGTTGCTCCCGGATAACCGGTCTCCATCAGCATGTTCCATATCGGTGCATCGGGAGGAGGCTCAGGCAGGTCGAGATCGGCTCTGCTGCACGAGAGGGCTTCGTGCCGGAGGATCGAGTACGTCCGGCGTGGGCTTGTATCCGTCGCGACTCGAGGGATACGTGGAGATAAACCGAAGAGTTTTCGCAACCAATCTAGCATTGGTACTCCTTTCTGTGAGAGCTTAAAGTTGCCGCTGGGAGTAGCAACCCACTAGAGATAAAGCGTGAGCAGCGACCCGTGCGAGTGTAGATCGTTCGTTCTAAGAATCCTTTCCTTGGTCGCGGCGGCTGACATAATCCTTTGTCTTATCTTGAAAGTCTGTCGTCTTACTCATCTCATAAATTTCCAGATGCTCATCGCGATAGATCGATGGCAAAGTCAAGACGACGTAATTCTGAAGGCTATGGTGCATCCCCAGTTTACCTGTCAATGGAATGTCACGAGGAACAGCCAAATATGCACTCCCGTCTGCGGCGAGGAGGCTGCGGATGCGCGTGATCGCCTTAGCTCGATTATTCCTGCTCAATGCGTTTAAGACAGAGATGCAAACAATCGTGTCATAAGGCGGTGATGGCTCCGTCGCGTGGTAATACGGATCGTAACGTTCCCACGAGTATGTCTGCGCGTCAAACCCGAAACCACAACCGTAATCGAGTACACGGCCGACTGCCCGACCTTGTTCGGCAATTATTTTCGCGGCACGACTGGGCTGGGATCGCTTTATCGCGCCGCCCAGAGCCCGCTTTGCGCGATCTATTCTGGCCATTCAGGCCCGCATGCTAGCACTGATGTGCGTGAGTTTCGATCAGGGGCGCAACACGTCGTAACGATTTAGTTTGCGGCACGGGCTCTTTGTATGCATATCACGGCCAAGAACAACATCCCGAAGCCGACCAGCAGTTGTATCGGTATTAAGCCCTGGCAACTAACGATCCGCTCAACAGTTCGGATCAACGCCAACAAGCCAAACAATCCGAACAACGCCGTGAAAACATACCAGAGGATTCTCATGCACGCTCCCTGAACCCTGAGAAGGCATACTCTTGATTATCTGGTTTCCGCAAAAGCGGACCCGCTATGCCCTTTCCGTATAAAACCAAAGGTAATGTTTCGTCAACTGGATATGTAGATCCGCCTCTTGAAGCGGGGTTATGATTGCGAAAGTGAATGGCAAAACAAAGGACTCAAAACCCACTCTCATTTCATCCGGCGACGGCTGAGCGATGGGCCGACGTTGAAGAACTCTTTGGTGAACGAGGGGCGTGCGGTGGGTGTTGGTGTATGTTCTGGAGAGTCCCACGTAAACAATTTGACCAAAATAAAGGCGCCGGAAATAAACGAGCATTTAAACGGATTATCACAAACGGCCTTGAGCCCGGCGTAATCGCATACACAATTCGAAACCCTCAATCTCACGCTCAACAGAGCCGCCGAAACAACGAAGAGCCAATCGGCTGGTGCGCGGTCGCTCCACGCGAACAATACATTGCACTCGAGCGCTCGCGCATACTGAAGCCCGTCGACGACAAACCAGTGTGGTCAATCTCATGCCTCTTCATAAAGAAGCCTTACCGCCGAAAGGGAGTATCGTCACTCTTGCTACGAGCGGCCGTAGACTTTGCCGCGAGTCGAGGCGCCAGCGTTGTTGAAGGCTACCCTGTGGAACCTTCGATGGAGAAAATGCCGGACCCATTTCTGTGGCACGGAGTGCCGTCGGCGTTTAAGGCTGCCGGTTTCAAACAGGTATTGCGCAGATCAGCGTCGCGGCCCATAATGCGCTTTGAAATCAAAGGATCGCGTTTTGAATTCAAAGGATTCAAAACGGGAACATCAAAGGCAGTAAAGAAGCCCCCAGCGAAGGTCTAACCCTCCTGTAAAGTTCAAGTCGGTCAGAGCCATGAAAGAACAAGAATCAGAGTGTGAACGGGCAGTCGGCTGCCGGGGGTCAGGTGTCAAGTGTCGGGTGCCAGGTATCAGGTGTCGGGTGGCTTTGCTGTTGAGCGTTATCGCTTTCGTTTGCGCGTCGGTGTTGACGCTGCCGGCGTTTTCACGTGATCCATCAGCACCGAGCAGACCAGAGATCTCAGATCTGAAATTTGAGAAGTCTGACTCAGATCTGAAATTTGAGAAGCCTGACTCGGATCTGAAATTTGAGGAGTCTGATCTCCTTGAAGTTGGGTCGGCGCCGAATCTCTCAAACGCTGAAAAAGAGCCTGCTGAATTCAAAGTCGTTTCCTACAACATTCGTTGGCGCGGAGGTGATGAATTGCGGGAACTCATCGATCACCTGAAACACGATCAGGAAATCGGAGGAGCGGCAATCATCGGACTACAAGAAGTCGACCGCAACAAGAAGCGCACCGGCAACAAAAACACCATCAAGTTAATTGCGAGCGAGCTGCATAAACATTACGCCTGGGCAGCGCCACCAGCTATCAAAAATAACGCTGAAGAAGAAACCGGAGTTGCCATATTAAGCAACTACCCTTTGAGCGATGTGCGACGGATTGTTTTGCCGCATGAAGGTCCAGGAGACAGAAGGCGAGCGGCGATCGGTGCGACCGTAAACCTCGGCGGAACGCTCCTTCGTTTTTATTCCGTGCATTCTGAAAATCGAATCTCGAAACAAAAGAAAATCGAGCAAATGACGGCGGTACTCGAAGATCTCAAGCAATACCCCAAGGTACCGCACGCTATCGTCGTAGGAGATCTGAATACCTGGGAAAAAGGTGCGGTCAAGCGCACGTCAGCATTGTTTACCAAAGAGAATTTCACCACTCCGTTTGCGAACGGCGAGTCCACGTTCCTGCAAAAGATCTTTTTAGTTCCAATCAAATTCAAGCTTGACTGGGTTTGGCTGCGCGGCCTCGAGGCAACGAGTTATGGAATCGATAAGAAGATCTCGTTATCCGATCACTTTCCCTTGTGGGCGGTAGTCAAGTTCAAGCGGTAACGATCGCCCGCTATCACGGACGACGTGTCATGAGGTCAGTACCACCCGCGGTAGCGGGTGGGTCTCTTTTTATGCCACATCTGGCTTATGGCAAGAGCATACCCACCCGCTACCGCGGGTGGTACTGACTTCATGACATGTTGGTGTGTGAGACCAAAGACCTCCCAAGAATCATGAAGTGCCCGAATTGTGGACGACCAAACCCGTGGACCAGAAGGCGATGCCGCACGTGCAGAACTAAACTGCTTTCCTGGTACTTCATGACAGCGTTTCTCCTGGCGCTGGCATGCGTAGGCGGGTTCTTCATCCTCGATGCAATTTTTTGAGCAACAGATCGAAGGCGGTGAGTCTCGCCCCAAATACTCACCGCCTTCCGTGGAGGGTGCTGCTTAATAAAGATGACCTGTATCAGCGCACTCGCACCACGATACTGTTAACGGTCAGAGAGTTTCCCGTCGCCCGCTGAAGCTCAGCCAACGCCTTGTTCAGATCAGTCTGCGCACGCAGCTCGTTTCCTCGCGCCGTGGTCAAAGCCGTCTGGCGTTCCAGAACGAGGAACACTGTGGACTGGCCAGCGTCGAGTTTTCTCTGCTCGCTTTGATACTGTTGTTCGCTCGCTTCGCGAGCCGCAGCGGAAGCGCGCAATCGAGCTTCGGCGCTTCGAACCACCTGCAACGCGTTCCTCACATCAACCTGAATTAGCTGCTCCAGTTGCTCGCGCTGAGTCGCAATGCGCTGTCCTTCAACGAGCGATCGTCCCAGTTCTGCTTCGGCAGTTCGATTGCGCAGCGGCAGATTGATTTGGACGCCGACCCTAAAATTGTTGTAGCGATTCGTGAACAGATTCTGAATCGACTGTGTATATCCGCCAACCAGCTCCGGGAAGATTGGTTGAGATGGAGGATCAGCCAATGGCGGTAATCCATTCGAAATGGAAAGCTGGTTCACGCGGTTGCGTAACTCCAGTGAAGATGCGGTGAACGGATTAACTCCACTGCCAAACGCGCCGGCGAGACCGACCATTCCATAACTCCCGACCAGATCGATTTGCGGCTTCGTCTGTTCTTTGTAGTACTTCTGCTCCAATTCATTGATTTCGCGAACGACGTTTGACTGCTGCAGCTCCGCACGGTTTTCCATCGCGGCTTTTATAGCGTCGTCAAGCGACACGGCCGGCGGCGCGAGGTTTACCGAATCCGTTGGAATCAGCGAGGCACTCCAAATCTCAGCTTGCCGATTTTCGGCTATGAGATTCTTCAGATTGTTCTCGTTGCGAGATACTTCTTCGAGCGCACTGAAAAGAGTTTGCTCAAAACCCGCCACTTGAGCTTCCGCGGCTACGACATCTATTGGCGCCAATGCTCCTTCTCGGACCAGACGCTGGTTGTGCTCGAGTTGTGTTCGCGCATCGCGCACCGCGTCGCGCTGGATCTGAAGATTCCTGAGCGCGAAGACGAGGTCCCAATACGCTCGCTGAACGTTGGTGATCGTTTCGATCGCTCGCTGCCGAAACTGCGCGTCAGTCAGCGACAGATTTTTCTTTGCGATTTCGATCTGGCGGCGGTTGTTATCAATCTTCAGCCCGCGCAGCAGAGGTTGCGTATAAGTGAGAGTCAGAGCCGTTGGGTATTGTGGGTTCAGTGCCGAAAATAGATTGTTCGTTGTAAGCCTGACGGATGAAAAATCGAGACGGTAGTTCCCCCCAAGCTTTGGCGACAAACCTTCCAGACGCGCGCTGTTCGTAAAATCATTTTGTGTGATCGAGCCGTTGGTGCCGCCACTTAGGAAACTGGAAATGGGGCTCTCGACACGCTCATAGAAAGCAGTGGCGCTGACACGCGGATCGTAGGCGCCGCGCGAGCTCTGCAAGTCGAATTCAGCAATCTTCACATTTTGCCGCGCGACCTCGATGTCTTTGTTGTTTTCGAGAGCCAACTCCAGTGCCTCGTTCAGCGCTATTGGCCGCTGTTTGTCCATATCGACGCCGACTCGACGTAGCTCAGGAAGGGGTTTCTGTTCGGCTTTGAAGTCAGGTGCGATTGGGGGAACTTGTAGTTCCGGCGATGGAGTTGGTTGTTGAGCACGCACTGAGACGATGCTCACGAATACCAGTGCGGCCGCAAACAACAAATGAACCACGAAATTACACGAATTAAAAGGTACGAAAACACACGAAGTTTGCTTCATCTCAATCACCAGCTTGCTATTGCTTCGAAATCAACCCAAACAGCGATGCGCCTGCTCTCGCTGCCCTGCGTCGCATCCACTCGAACGCTCCGGTCGTTCGCACGCCAAGCCATCCCCAGACCCGGCTCTTGCCAAGATCGTCGAACAATGAATAGAAAACCGGCACGGCTACCAGCGTCAGTAACAAACAAAGCGACTGGCCGCCGACGACTAGAACTCCGATCGACCGGTTAGTGCCCGATCCTGGACCACTCGAGATGGTCAAAGGCAACATGCCGGCAACCAGCGCGATGGTAGTCATCAAAATTGGCCGCAGACGTTCGCGATTCGCTCGCACAATCGCCTCTAATCGTTCCATCCCTTGTGCGCGCAAGTGATTTGTATGATCGATCTGAAGAATCGCGTTTTTCTTCACCACGCCGAAGAGCAGCAACAGACCAAGGCCTGAAAAAATATTTACGGTTTGTCCGGTGATGAGCAGCGATACGATGCCGAATGGAATCGCCAGCGGCAGCGTCAACAGGATCGTGACGGGGTGAATGAACGACTCAAACTGCGCCGCCAGCACCATGTACATGAAGATGAAAGACAATACAAACGCGAGCATGAAGTAGTAGCCCGCCCGGCCCAGTTCCTTCGATCGCCCCGCTAATCCCGTCGTGTAAGCGTTGTCGATATTTATATCTTTCGCAAACTGATTCATCTTCTGAATGACGTCTGCCTGCGATCCTCCAGGTCTGATGTTTCCGAGCAGAGTCACTTGCCGCTGCCGATTGAGTCGATCGATTGACGATGGTCCAGTGCCCTCTTCGACTCGCACAAGATTGTCGAGACTTACCCAACCAATCTTGGAAGACGAAACAATCATCCGGTTCAGTCCTTCGACACCGGTGCGATATTCACCTACAGCACGCACGCGAACGTTGTACTGATCCGTCCCGGCGTTGAACGTCGAAACCTCCTGACCCGCGACGAGCGTGTTCAAAGCCTGAGCTATGTCGCCGACGCGCACGCCGAGATCGCCTGCACGCTCGCGATCGATGACCACACGCAATTCGGGCTTGCCGGTAATCAACGTCGAGTCGACATCGACGACATCAGGAAGCGTTTTCATCTTCGCCAGCATTTCCTCTGAGTACTTAGTTAGCTTGTCGAGGTCTGGCCCGTTGATTACGTACTGGATATCGGCGTTTCGAAATCCGCCACCGGAAATCGCTGCTACCTGCTGAACGCTGGTACGAAGTTGATTTGGATATTCTTTGAGATACCTGGCGAGAATCTCAGTACGAGCGCGTCCCATCAACTCGTTTTGTGTCACGCTTCGTTCCTCAATCGGCAGAAGCTTCACGTAGATCGAAGCTGAGTTGACTTGTTCCTGTTGGCCGCCGCCGATCGTCGTCAACACGTCGGTAACGCCGGGCAGCTTACCGACATCTGCAGCGATTCGACCCGCGAGTGTAGAAGTAGCGGCGAGCGTGTAGCCCTCGGGCGCGCGGACATTAATCTCAAACTGCGATTGATCGTCAACGGGAAGGAAGTTCTTCCCAACAAACATGAACAGCGGAACGATACTAATGATCACGAGCAGACACGCGGCTACAATGACCCACCGGTGCGCCATCGACCAACCAAGCAGTCGCGTGTAGCCGCGGTCGATTGGACGATAGAAACGCGATTCCTTTGAATCCTTCTGGCCAGACTGCGCTGTCGAAGAGCCTTCTTGATCTTTTTTGCGCTTGATCAATCGCGCCGACAACATCGGCGTCAACGTAAAGGACACGAGCAAAGACACGGCAATCGCGAAGGCTGACGTAAAACCGAAGGAAGACATAAACCGGCCGACGATTCCTCCCATGAAACCGACCGGCAGAAAAACAGCCAGCAAGGAGAGCGTCGTGGCCGTCACGGCGAGCCCAATCTCGCGCGTGCCTTCAATTGCCGCCTGGAACGGAGGTATGCCTTTCTCCTCGATGAAGCGAAAGATGTTTTCCAAAACAACGATCGCGTCATCAATCACAATTCCGACCATCAGCGTCAACGCCAGCATCGTGATGTTGTTGAGCGTGAAGCCCATTGCGGCCATCAAACCAAAGGTCGCAACGATGGAAGTCGGAATGGCTATGGCAGCGATTGCGGTCGATCTGAAACTCCATAGGAAGACGAAGACTACGATTGCTGCCAGGATACTGCCTTCAATCAGGTGCGTTTGAATCGATTCGATCGAGGCTTTAATGAAGATTGACTGATCGCCAACGACCTGAGTCTTGAAGCCGGGCGGTAGCGTTTTTTGAATCTCAGCCAGCCGCTCTTTGACGGCATCGGCGATGGCCACAGTGTTCTGGCCCGACTGTTTCGAAACAACCAGAGTCACCGCAGGCTGTCCATTTAACCGAGCTTCGGTGCGAGGCTCTTCTGCTCCATCTTCCGCATAACCTACGTCGCTTAGCTTGACAGAATAAGTTCCGCGATTAGCAACGATAAGGTCGTTGAACTGCGCAGGCTCGACGATCCGGCCCATGGTACGAACCGTGAGCTCGCGGGCGCCTTCATCGACTCGGCCGCCGGGCACTTCCAGGTTCTGATTTCGCACGGCATTGGCGACCTCAGCTACCGTCACGTTGTACGCGCGCAATTTGTCGGGATCAACCCAAACCTGAATCTCGCGCGTTCGACCGCCGACAATCTGTACCTGGCCGACGCCATTAATCGATTCAATCTGCTCTTTAATTTTTTTGTCGGCGACGTCTGTAACTTCGCGTAGCGAGCGTGGTGCGGAAACCGCAATTCGCACGACTGGCGCGGCGTCAGTGTCTAACTTCTGAACGATTGGTTCTTCGGCAGTGACCGGAAGGTCGTTGACGATCAGATCGACCTTGTTGCGAACCTCCTGGGCCGCAACGTCGGGATTCTTTTCCAGCAGAAACGTAATGAAGACTTGCGAAACACCTTCAACGGATGTCGAACGCAGCTCGTCGATGCCGGAAATGGTGTTGACGGCGCCTTCAACCTTGTCCGTTATCTCAGTCTCAATCTCCTGAGGCGACGCGCCGGGATTTACTACAGTGACGGTGATAGTTGGTAAGTCAATCTTCGGAAAGAGATCGACTCCAAGGGATCGGTAGGAGAAGATTCCAACTACCGTAAGGCTCAGGATCAGCATGGTGGCGAACACAGGCCGCCTGACACAAATTTCAGCTAGTTTTTGCATTATTGGTCTTTGGTCTTAGGTTTTGGGTCTTAGGGTCTTGGCTCTTTTAGGTCCTGGTTTTCGGCAAAGACCAAAGGCCAAAGACCTAAGACCACTACTGCCTCACTGCTATCCCGTCACTCAATTGATCCAGATTGCTCGTTGCGACTTGTTCGCCTTCGGCGACGCCGCTTTTGATTTCCACCAAATCGCTTTCCGACTGGCCCAGTTGGACCAACCGCTGCTGCGCGCGGCCGTCCTTAATTACATAGACTCGACTCACGCCAGCTTCCGTCTGAACCGCTCGAGACGGAACCAGCACGGCAGGCTCAGCACGCGATTGAAGAATCCGAACCGAAGCAAATTGTCCCGGCTTAAGCACTCCCGAGCTGTTATCAATTTCCGCTTCCACCGACAGTGTGCGCGAGCTGGGCGTAACGTTCGGAGAGATCCTCGCGATCCGTCCAGCAAAGTTCTTATCGGGCCACGCACTCGTAGTTACCGACACTGACTGGCCAACCTTGACCTCGGGAATTGCTTGTTCCGGAATGTCGATGCGAATTCGCAAAGGGTTAATTCGGACGATCGTGGCGACTTTGGACGTCGGCGACACGTACTCGCCGAGGTCGGCATTGCGCTCAGCTACGTAGCCATCGATTGGCGAGAACACGAGCGCATAAGAAAGACTTCTGCGCGCGAGTCCAAGCTGGCTTTCGGCATTCGCAACATTCGCTCGCGCGGTCTGCACCGCCGCATAATTCTGCCGCGCAAGGGACAGCGCCGCGTCATATTGTTCTTTCAACTGGTCTCGCTGCGCTTTTTGCTGATCGTAAACTGAACGCGAGACGTCGCCTGATTCGATCAGCTTCTCTGATCGCCGCAAGTTCTTTTCCGCAAGCTCAAAGGCCACTCGAGCATTTGCGACTTCCGGCACTCGATTAGGATCAAAGTTACGGCCGGATTGAATGCCGACCTTCTCTTCTGCTTGTTTGAGAGCTGCCTTTGTTTGTTCGAGTTGCGCCTGGGCTTGTTCGACACGAAGTTTGGAATCGACATCGTCGAGCCGCACGATCATTTGACCACGCTTTACGTAGCTTCCGAGATCGATTCCTACGGCAACTACTTTGCCGGCGATTGAAGGAGCAACGTCGGTCTGCTGATCCCCCGCGAGGCTACCAGTTGCTTCAAAGAACCGTGGCAATTCCCGCGAGATCGCGGCCACGGTCGTCACCTCGACGGCTGGCGGCGCAGTATTATTGGAGTTTTCAGTCCTACCGTTAGCCCGCGAGCCGCCACAGGAAATCGCAGACAAGCCAAGACCAATAACAATTGTCGCGATCAAAAGAACTCTCGCGTTGGTCGTAAAAAACATCCCGCTTACCTGTTGTTGTAGAAAAGTTCGCATCTGAAATCGGTTCAAACTTGCTCTGCTCGGCCGGTGCAGATGCCTCTCAAAAGAATGTCAGTGAAGTGCTTGGCGGCACTTTCATTTGAAAGATTCAACAGACGGCGTTTCGGATCCCAAAGATTGTTATTCAACGAGTGGTGAATGATCATTCCGATAAAAGCTCTCACAACAATCGCCGGCTCCATTTGAACCATCGCTCCATCGCGTTGTCGTTCGCGAATGTAGTTGCCGAGGAATTCGTAGACTCGCTTCACAAACTTCTCGAAAAACATCTGTGCCAGCTCGTGTCCTTCGAGCGCCGAGTGCAGCAGCAGACGCTGAAACTCCGGGTCCTGCTCGTGATGTTCCAATGCGCCAAAAGCAAGCCCTTCGAAGACTGCGCGATCGTCCTTGCGCTTAAGCGCGTCAGCCACCATCGCCTCGGGATCGATAGCGTCGCCGGAGCAGGCTTTGTGGTCGAGGATGGCTGAATAGAGTTCCTCTTTCGTGGCGTAATGGCGGAACACCATGGCTTCTGAGACACCAGCGGCCTCAGCGATTTTTTTGGTCGTAGTACCGCGAAAGCCCTCGTTGGCAAACAGGCTCACTGCCACTCGTAGGATCTGCAAGCGTCGCTCGTCACCAGCCATGCGGGTCGCAGTGGCAGCAATGAGTTCCGGGTCGATAGTTGTACTTTCCTTCATACTTGGCTTCAGCAGGGTCGGGAGACGCTGCGAAGTAAGTACTTACTTACCACCGGGGAACTCAGACTGTCAAGCGATGTGATTGTAGGGGTGGCCCTCAGTGGCCACCGTTGTTTTCTCCAACGTGGCACCAGGGGCGGCCACGGAGAGCCGCCCCTACAAATAGGAACGCACACTTTATAGCGATCTCAGATCTGAAATCTGCCTGTCAACGCTGTACCTTTTCGCAACAATCAAACGACTCCTGTCCTGAACTGTTTCTCATCAGTGGCTCCGATTATCAATTTTTCCTTGTTTTGTGTCGGCACATTGCTTGCTCGGTATTTACTGCTTCAAACGCAAAAGCTGAAGTGGACGCGAACGCGGATCTTGCCAGACAACGATTACGACTAGAAAAGGAGTTTTGAAAATGTCACAGAACCGAGAAGGCTTTAACACACCAACCTCAGGCACAGGCGGAGGAAGTACCGGCGCAACAGGAACGGGCGGCGGCATGGGCACTGGAACGGGCAGCACGGGCACAACAGGAACGGGCAGCACCGGAACCGGCACGGGCGCTGCAACCGCGCTATCTCAAACTGGACAAAAAATTTCAGAAGCTGCGACGCAAGCAAAAGACTACGTCAGCGATAAGGTCGCCGTCGTCGGAGACAAACTAAAAGAGTTGCAGAACGCTGACCTCGGCGAGATCGCTGAGAACGCCAAGGATTACGCACGAAGGAATCCCGGTCAGGCGATCCTGATCTCAGCCGCGGCGGGCCTTGTGCTTGGATTGATTCTTCGCGGGCGGCGGTAGAAGGTCTGAGCTCAATCACGCGGCGCGATTTAGTATCACGGTCTGCGTGTAAGAAGGAGGTATTGCAATGGCTGCTTCATCAAACGCTATAGCGCCCGCAAAGGATTTGCAGAAACGAACCGAGAACGAGAGTCTGACGAGTTTAGTCGCACGACTCGGCGATGACGTTATGCAGCTCCTGGACGCGAAGCTTAACTTGCTGAAGGTGGAGATCAAAGAAGACGTAAATGCGTATTCGCGCGGAGTCGCTACGATGGCGGTAGGCGGAGTAATCGCCGCCATTGGATTTTCGCTGCTGAACGTGGCCATCGGCTTTGGCGTCTCGACTCTTTTTGCAAACGCGAACATAAGTCAACCGGCGAAATACGCATTAGGATTTCTGATCACGGGTCTCTTCTATCTGATTGTGGGTGGGATCATCGCCATGGTCGTTAAGAACCGTTTGGCCAAGACAGACCTCGTGCCTAACCGAACGGTGGAAGAACTCAGAAAGGATAAGCAATGGCTGAAGAACGAACTTTAGGATTGGCTCGCGCTCCCGAGGCTGATGACACAGAGCTTTCCAAAAGTGAGTTGCAACTCCGGATGGACGAAGCTCGTGATTCTATTTCGCAGACAGTGACGGAGATCAAGGAAACGGTGGCTCACCAATATGAAAGCGTCAAGGATGCTTTGGATTGGCGCGAGCATTTCAAGAAACGTCCCGTCGCGTGGACCATTGGGGCCGCGGGAGTGGGATTCTGTATGGGCTATTGCATCGCTGCATTCGTCAAAGGGGATGAAACCGAAGACACTGATCGATTCACGACTGCGCAACCGTACCGTTCTGCCGAAGGATACGGTTCCGAACGATACGCTTATGCGAGCCAGCCGATCCTGGGCCAGTCTGCACCGAGCAGTCTTTCGGAAAAGAGTAATGGCAAGGATGAGGGTCCGGGCCTTATTGAACGATTCAAAGAGACGCGAGCTTTTGATCGTTTGCAACAGGAAGTAGGAAACCTCGGAGACCGGTTGGTGGACGAGCTGTCAACGACTGCTCAGACGGTTGTACTGCCTGCGATAGTTAAAAAAGTACGCGAGTGGATCGGGGCGGACCTTTCTGACAAGAGTCAGCACCAATCACCGCCAAGGGCTGGCGAGCTTCGTAGTGGGGGAACGTATCAGCCTCAACTGGAGCGGAATCCCACTTAACGTGTGGGTGGCGGCGGTACTGGCTTGCGTGAAAGCTTTTCATTCGTCATCGCGGCGTTGTAAACAAACGCAGCCATAATCGTCGCTGCCTGTTTCATATCCTCCGCTTGAATGCGATCGAAGACATCCTGATTCGAGTGATGAGTCCGGGTGTCATATTCGATCTCGTCCTGAATAAACTGAAATCCCGGCAAGCCAATCGCATCGAAAGCCAAATGGTCAGTACCGCCAGTATTGGAAATCGACAGCGTAGTAGCACCCAGGTCGCGGAACGGCGCTAACCAGTCACGAAACAGCGCACGAACTGATTCGTTGCCCTGCAAGTAAACGCCGCGTATTTTGCCGGTGCCATTGTCCAGATTGAAGTAGACACTGAGCTTTTCGTAATCAGGCTTCTTCACCAGAACAGGCGTAGCCGGCGCCGTTCCATTGCCTCCGCCATTCCCTGCACTGGCGGTTGAAGCAGGAGTTTCGAACTTTCCGAAATGTTCGGCTACATACGCACGCGATCCGAGCAGTCCCTGCTCTTCACCGCTCCAGAGCGCGATTCGGATCGTGCGTCGCGGCTTAAGACCTAGTGCCTGAATAATCCGAACCGCTTCCATACCTACAGCACAGCCTGCGCCATTGTCGGTGGCACCGGTGCCTGAGTGCCATGAATCCATGTGGCCACCCAACATGACTATCTCGTCCTTCAGATCTGTGCCGGGAATTTCGGCAATGGTGTTGTAGCCCATCAAATCTTTGTCTTGCCATTCAACTGCAAGATCCACGGTCATCTTCACCTTTTCACCCGCTTCGATTATTCGGATCAGCCGGTTGTAATGCTCCACTGCCAGCACGACTTGCGGCGTCATCTTCGGCGCACTCTTGTCGTAAGCCGAGATTCCGCGCGACCCAGGTCCGAACGGTTCTGCGGGAAGTGGCTGCGGTACAGTCGCCGCTGAGACGAATATAGTTCCGCCGTCTCCGATACGGCTCGGATCGACGAGAACTGCTGCGCCTTCGTCTAACAGAAACTGGTATTTCTTCAAGCTGAATTGGAAAGCAGCGCGCTGCTCAGGCGTCATCTGAAATCCTCTTCGCTGGCCACCTGGCCGCGGGACCGGGGCATCGGCCAGTGTGAGAAGGTCCTTTTCACCCAGGCGCGTGCTGAGAGGATCAAAACGAGCTTTGACTTCCCGCATGGGAGATGTCAGCACGATTGCGCCTTTGACTTTGCCTTTGAAAGTTTCGAGCTCGGCGTCGTTAGTCGCGTTGAGATATACGACCTCCGCAGTCACTGGTCCATTGGTGCCAGGTGACCACGCTTTTGGAAATGCAATCAGAGGAATACTCTGAGGCTCGATCACCTGGGCCGAGAATCGTTTGAGTGACCAACCGCGACCGAACGGTCCCCAAGGCTCCAATCTCGCGTTTTGCAAACCCCACTTCGTCATTTCCGCAGCCGTCCACTCATTCGCTCTTTTCATGTTGGGAGAATTGGTCAGCCGCGGCCCGATCACGTCGGTTAAGTAACTTAAGATTTGCATGACCTGCGAATTGTTCATGCCTTCGCTCTTGATCCGTTGAATCGGATCGTTCGGATCGGTGGCAGGCGTTTGCGAACTGGGTTGCTGCGCTGATGGTGTGCTTGCTGAAGGAGTCTGCGCTGATGGTGCACTAGACGATGGCGCTTGCGCTGATGCTGTACCGGACGACCGCGGGGTCTGAGCGGGCTGTTGGGCCAGCAAGGCAATTGGGCTCAAAAGAGAGATGATCAGCAGTGCGACTGCCGCGTAGCGTCGGAACATCATGGCTTTTCTCCCGAAATCAGGGGGGTGTGATGTGAACTGTGAAGGGAGTTTATACATCAGCAGACAGCAGACAGCAAACACCGAAGAGCGAACAGCAAACAGCAAACAGCAAACAGCGAAACAGGGTTGGATTCACCAAAGAGCGAACAGTGAACAGCAGACCTTTTGCGGTACTTGCTCGTCCCTCTTCGCTGTTCGCTGTCCGCTGTTTGCTGTTCGCTCTTTAGCGGGCGGTGGGGCGATCGGATTTTGGTTCCTTCGGCTTAACAACGCTCGATGGAACCTGATTCGAGCGATACCCGCATTCTTCATTTGCGCAGTATCGAAACGTTCCTTGCTTCTTCGTTGTTTTCTCGAGCAGGAATGGGGCACCACACTGAGGACAAGGCTCGCCAGCTACCGGTTTGTCCCAATAAACTCGATCGCAATCCGGATAAGCAGAGCAGCCGTAGAAAACCTTGCCGCGCTTTGACTTCTTCACCACAATCTCGCCCTTACATCCTGGACGAGGACACGCGACGCCGGTTGACTCCTGCTTGATGTACTTGCACTTCGGATAGTTCGAGCACGAAATGAATTCACCGTAGCGCCCGAAACGCTTCACCAATTGTGCGCCATCAAGTGGACAAGTCTCGTCAAGCGGTACTGGAGGAGGAGCGGCGACTCCGGTTTTCGAAATTTTCCGTATGTTGCGGCACTCGGGGTAGCCGGTGCAACCGAGGAATGGACCAAAGCGGCCTCGCTTTAACTGCATTGGCTTGCCGCACAGCTCACAAGCCTCAGGTTCAGCTGCTTCCGCGCCTTCTGCGGGCGCTTCCGCTGTTGTGCCGGCGCCATCTGACCCCTTTGGTGCCGCGTCGCGCGTAGCGCCGCAGTTCAAACACTTGAGATACTCGCCAAAACGACCCCACTTTAAGACCATGCCCGGTGTGTCGCACTTCAGACAAACCTCATCCGTGGGTATATCGCGATCTTTGATCTTCTTGACGTACCGCTTGAACTGATCGAGATCGTCTTCAAACTTGTCGTAAAACTCCCGCAGCGCAGCGGTCCACTTCAACTTGCCGTCTTCAATCTCGTCGAGCTCCTCTTCCATTCGCGCGGTGTACGTAACGTTAAAGAGATCGTCAAAGCCTCCTTCGATCAGCAGATCATTGACGGTCTTGCCGAGTGCCGTTGGATGAAAACGTCCTTCCAGCTTCTCAACGTATTCTCGATCCTGAATGGTCGTCATGATCGCTGCATAGGTTGAGGGACGGCCAATGCCCTTCTCTTCGAGAGCCTTCACGAGCGTCGCCTCTGTATAGCGTGGAGGAGGCTCGGTGAAATGCTGTTCCGGCGTGATCTGATTCAGCTTTAGTGACTCGCCTTTTTCAACAAGCGGCAGAGTACGCTCGGCTTCCTCATCGTCTTCAGTTTTCTCATCACGACCTTCCTGATAAAGCTTCAGAAAGCCGTCGAACTTCTGCACAGAACCGGTGGCTCGGAAGAGAAAACGACCGGCCTGAATATCGATCGTGGTTTGATCGAAAACAGCCGGCGTCATCTGCGATGCGACGAACCGTTGCCAGATCAATCGATAGAGTTTCAGCTCGTCTTTACCGAGATATTTTGCTATCGAGTCAGGAGTGTGGGCCACTTCTGTAGGCCGGATCGCTTCGTGTGCGTCCTGTGCATCTTTTTTAGAGCGATAGTGGACCGCTTTTTCCGGAAGGTACGGTTCGCCGTATTGCTGGTTGATAAATGCCCGCACCTCATTTAAAGCCGCGTCTGACACTCGCGTGGAGTCGGTGCGCATGTAGGTGATAAGACCTACCGAACCTTCGGGCCCCAGTTCGACACCTTCATAGAGTTTTTGGGCCAGCATCATCGTCTTCTTAACTGCAAAGCCGAGTTTGCGCGACGCCTCTTGCTGAAGTTTGGAAGTGATGAACGGAGGTACGGGATTGCGCTTTCGCTCTTTAGTCGTTACTTCGTTGACGACGAACGACTCTTTCCCTGCCTCGGCAACGATCTCAAAAGCACTCGCTTCGTTCTCGATGACGGTCTCGTTGCGCTTCAGGTCTTGATCGAAGCCACTAGTCTTTACTGTTTGCTCACCGATTTTGAAGAGTCTCGCGTCAAACGACGGTGGCAGTTTCGCCGCAAGGTTGGCTGTGACCGTCCAGTACTCGGTCTTAACAAAGTTTTCGATTTCGCGTTCACGCTCAACGACCATTCGCAGAGCAACAGATTGCACGCGGCCGGCGCTTAGCCTTCCGCCAATCGTGCGGCACAGCAGTGGCGAGACCTTGTACCCAACCAGCCTATCGAGCACACGTCGCGCTTGCTGGGCATCCACGAGGTTCTCGTCAATCTTTCGCGGGTGCTCGAACGCCTCGTTCACTGCGCGCTTCGTGATCTCGTTGAACATCACGCGGTGAGTAGGCTTCGCAGGTCTTTTCGGAACGATTTCCTCGGCAAGGTGTTGGCAGATGGCTTCGCCTTCGCGGTCGGGGTCGGCAGCAAGGTAAACAGCCTCGGCGCTTTTGGCAGCTTGCTTGAGCTCCGCCACGATCTTTTTGTTGTTGCGTTTTTTAGAGTCGGGGATGATTTCGTAGGTCGGCTCAAAGTCATTTTCGATATCGACGCCGAGTCCCTTTGAAGGCAGATCTTTAATATGGCCTATCGAGGCTTTCACCAGATAGTCCCTGCCCAGGTACTTATTGATCGTCTTCGCCTTTGCAGGCGATTCAACTATGACTAAATTCTTTGCCATTATTCACATTTGCGATTGCCGATCGCCGATTGCCAATTGGAACTGGCAATCCTCTAAATCATTTATCCTTTCGGGCAAGTAGACCAAAATACAAGAAGTAATTCCGCAAATCACCCGTGCTGGATCCGTATGGTTCGCCAAAGAACTCCTCGCAGATGACTTCTCTAAGACGTACCAGTTCCTTAAGCCGATGGTTATGCCAACGCTGATCAGCAATAGTCAGATCGAGGAGTTCCAGCATGCGATCAAAAGCGTTTTCAAAGTGAGATTGCTCATCGCGGTCTTTCCATCGCCGTGCCCGCTCGTACTCGCTACCAACGTTTCCCAGCTGTTCAGCCAACGTCAATGTAAACCACCGCCCGCTCGCAAGATCAGGATGAACCAACTTATCTTTATTCATCTACGTCGACAATCGGCAATTGGCAATCGGAAATCGGCAATGAACTACATCTTTCGTACGAAGCAGCGGCCGGGGAGTGCCCTCACCAACTCCCGCATCTCCAACGCCAGCAGCGCCGCCGTCAAATCGGTAATCGAAAGCCGGCTGCGATCGGCGAGCGAATCGATATGCGACGGACAGTCTGCTGCCAATAGTTTTAGAACCAAAGTCTCAGAACCGGAAAGCCCTCGCGGCACCAGTGAAAGCTGATCCGCAAGCGTCTTCTCCTTCATTTCACCAAACGGCGGCGGCAAGAGTCTCGCGGCAATCTGCGGTGGCAATTCGGCTGCAATATCCTGCCATTGCTGAACCAGTTTCGCACCCGCGCCCTTAATCAAATAATTGGTACCAAAGGAATTCTTCGAAGTGATGTTTCCCGGTACCGCAAAAACCTCTCGGTTCTGTTCAATGGCCAACCGCGCCGTTATCAAAGACCCTGAATTCTCAGCAGCCTCGACTACCACCACGCCGAGGCACAGGCCACTAATGATGCGATTTCGGTACGGAAAGTTTTCCGCGACCGGTGGAGTGCCCAGCGGAAACTGTGTCAGCAATGCCCCACCGCGGGCCAAAATCTCGTCCGCTAATCGCTTGTGATCGCGCGGATAGATCTGGTCAATTCCGGTCCCAAGCACGGCCACAGTACGGCCGCCTGCATCGAGTGCTCCGCGATGGGCGGCCGCATCAATCCCGCGAGCGAAGCCAGAAACAATGGTAACGCCACGTTGGGCCAAATCTCGCGCCAACATCATTGCCGCGTTCTGGCCATAAGTCGAACAGCGGCGCGAGCCGACGATCGCGATGCAAGGTTGCTCGAGGCATTCTTCCCAGGCACCTTTTAAGTAGAGAGTAATCGGTGGATCGTAGATCTCGCGAAGCAGCGAAGGGTAAACACCGTCATCGAGAATCAGAAGATCCGCGCCAATCTTTTTTACGAGCTCGATCTCAGATTCGGCTCTCTCATGCAGGTTGCGCGCGATGATTGTATCAACCGCTTCCGGCAGAAGCCTTAGCTGTTCCAACTCGGCTCTGGTTGCTCCGTAAACGGCTTCAGCGGAGCCAAATCGTTCGAGGAGTTTGGCAGCGGCGCGAGGTCCGATGCCGGGGGTCATGTTCAATGCTACCCAGTCTCTAATCATGTGAGGAATCCTTACGCGTATTGTTACGCTCTATGTCAATCATCAATCCATGCGCCTTCGTGTGTGAGATTAGCGTTTTTCAACGAAGACACTAAAATTCAATAATCTGTCGGCCAGTAGCTGTCGGAGTTTCTGCTTCCTGCTTGCCTCTTGCCAACTGTCTCTTGCTCCTGCTTCCTGCTCCTGCTTCTGGCGGAGGCGTGTAGGAATCGAACCTACCTGAGCCTGTTCTCACAGTCTCACTGACGGTTTTGAAGACCGCGCCGTTCACCAGAACAGTTTCACCTCCACTGTGCCCGCTCCGGTCGTCCGGAGGGTGAAACCCTACGCGCGCCAAGCCAGATGTGTCAAGCGGGATGCGGAACGACTCGATAGATTTGCACGTTGGGAAGCGGTCAAGGCGCGTTTCGCCTTGACCCCTTCCCAACCTGCAAAATTCTCCCGTCGCTTCTTGCCACTAACTGTTTCAGCCGGTTGACTTCAACCACCGTAGACAGTATCGTACCGAACGAACGTTCGAACGTAGCGGCTCAAAGCGGCTGAGGCCTCTTTTTAAGGTGGATTGATGATCAATTTTCAGACGGCGCCCGACAATTACAAGCACTGGAAACTCGATATCGCAGGCCCAGTCGCTACGCTATCAATGGACGTCCAGGAAGACGAAACCCTCGCAGACGGTTACAAACTCAAGCTCAATTCCTATGACCTCGGCGTCGATATAGAGCTCGCAGATGCAATTCAACGACTGCGCTTTGAACACCCGGAAGTCCACGTGGTAGTCGTCACCAGTCTTAAACCGCGCATCTTCTGTGCGGGCGCGAATATCTACATGCTCGGCACCTCGTCGCACGCTTTCAAAGTGAACTTCTGCAAATTTACGAATGAGACGCGTTGCGCAATCGAAGACGCGGCAGCGCATTCCGGTAAACGGTTCATTGCGGCTCTCAACGGCACTGCCTCCGGTGGCGGCTACGAGCTAGCAATCGCTTGCGACGAGATCTACCTCGTCGACGATGGCAACTCCGCTGTTTCACTTCCCGAGGTTCCACTGCTCGGCGTACTGCCCGGCACTGGTGGGCTAACCAGATTGGTTGATAAGCGTAAAGTCAGGCGCGATCAGGCAGATGTCTTTTCTACGCTGGCGGAAGGACTGAAAGGTAAGCGCGCGAAAGATTGGAATCTAATTGACGACACGTTTCCTACCAGCAAGTTTCAGGAAGCACTGAAACAACGAGTGAATAGAATTATTGACGCGAACGGCGACGTGAGTTCTGCGAAAGGAATCAAACTGAGTCCACTTCAATTCGAATCTTCGGCAGACGAACGTAACTACAAGTATGTAACTCTGAAACTCAAACGTGACCAACGTTATGCCGATCTGACCTTGCGCGGTCCAGAGGCAGACATGCCGTTACAACCAGAGGAGATTCAAAAACTCGGCGACGCGTACTGGCCCTTACAAGCCTACCGCGAGCTCGATGACGTGCTGCTGCACTTGCGCGTCAACGAACCTGAGATCGGCCTCGTCTGCATTCGTACTGAGGGCAAAATTGAAAATGTGCTTGCGGTTGATAAGACGCTCGCCACACATCGCGATCACTGGCTCATTCGCGAAATTATTTTGCACATGGCGCGCGTACTACGCAGGCTCGATCTAACTTCAAAGAGCTTCTTTGCGTTTGTCGAGCCTGGTAGCTGCTTTGCAGGGAACTTGCTCGAGCTGTTGCTGGCGGCGGACCGGAGTTACATGCTCAATGACCCGGAAGCGGAAAACAATTCAATCGCTGTTTCGGAGTTGAACAACGGTGCGCTCCCGATGAGCAATGGTTTGACTCGTTTGCAGTCCCGTTTCCTGGCTACACCAGAACGAGTCGCGGAGATCTTTGACCATGATGGTCCATTCGACGCTGAGGGAGCCGAAGAAGCGGGATTGATAACGTTCGCTCCCGATGATCTGGATTGGGATGATGAAATTCGAGTGGCGATTGAGGAACGAACGTCTTTGTCGCCAGATGCGCTAACTGGCATGGAAGCTTCGTTGAGATTCGCCGGGCCAGAGACGATGGACACAAAAATTTACGGGCGGTTGACTGCGTGGCAAAACTGGATCTTTCAGAGGCCCAATGCCGTCGGCGAGCACGGCGCTCTGACCAATTATGGGAAACCTACACAAGCACAATTTGATTACAAAAGGACTTAGGCCACAGATGAACACGGATTTAGACAGATCTGAATATGATTGATCCGTCCGCATCCGTGTTTATCTGTGGCTGAATTGAACGCACTCATGAATCTATACGAACGCATTCCTAATAACGTTAATCTCTCCGAAGACAAGAAGCTACAGCGGGCGCTGGAGAAATGGCTGCCAAACTATCTTGACTGGTGGCATGAAATGGGGCCCGAAGGCTTCCAGAACAAAGACGTCTACCTGCGCACCGCAATCAGCGTTGAGCCTGACGGCTGGGCCAATTTTGATTACGTAAAGATGCCTGACTATCGCTGGGGCATCTTTCTGAAACCAGCCGCGCCCGGAGCGAAGATTGGCTTTGGGGACAATTACGGCCAGCCCGCGTATCAGGAAGTTCCCGGAGAGTTTCGCAACTCTTTGCGTCGCATCATCGTCACTCAAGGCGACACCGAACCCGCGTCGGTCGAGCAGCAACGGCAGTTAGGTAAAACCTGTCCTTCTCTCTATGACATGCGCAATCTATTCCAGGTGAATGTTGAGGAGGGACGTCACCTTTGGGCCATGGTGTATCTGCTGCAACGGTACTTCGGCCGCGACGGTCGTGATGAAGCAGACGCATTGCTGGAACGACGGAGCGGTAACCCCGACAAGCCTCGCATTCTGGAAGCATTCAATCAGCCGTGCGACGACTGGCTCAACTTTTTCTGCTTTACGATGTTCACTGATCGTGACGGCAAGTATCAGCTCTCGGCGCTGGCAGAATCCGGATTCGAGCCGCTCGCACGCACGTGTCAATTCATGCTTACCGAAGAAGCTCACCACATGTTTGTCGGCGACACCGGAATCAATCGCATCGTCAAACGCACCGCCCAGTTGATGAAACAGGGAGATGTGCGCGAGCTCGGCGGCATTCCATTGGACATTATTCAGAAACATATCAACTTCTGGTTCAGTTACTCGCTGGATCTTTTCGGTGGCGAGATTAGTTCAAACTCCGCAGACTTCTTTGCGGCCGGACTCAAAGGTCGGTACAAGGAACAGGAGCAATACGAGGATCATCTCGCCGTCGATCAAAACTTTCAGATGACCGTAGTCGAAGACGGCAAGCTGACTGTGCGTGATGTTCCAATGCGTAATGCTTTGAATGAAGTGCTCAGAGGTGAGTACGTGAAAGATTGCGAAAAGGGATTGGCGCGTTGGAATAAGACCTTGGCCGAGGAAGGCATCGACGATCGACTCTTTCTTCCCAATACGCGGTTTCACCGGCACGTGGGTGAGTACGCGAATCACTACTTCGATATCAATGGGAACTTGATTAGTCGGGAAGAGTTTGAGTCGCGTAAATCAGAATGGCTACCCACGATAAACGATCGTGAATACGTTCAGAGTCTGATGCACCCTGTAACTGAACTGGGCAAGATCGCAAACTGGATTGCACCGCCGGCCGCCGGAATCAAAGGTAAGCCGTTCGACTTTGAGTATGTTAGGCTCTGAAATTCGAAATCCGAAATTTGAGTTTATCCTGCGGACGTCGGCGCGGATCTTTGCCGAAAAAAGTTATCACTCGACGTCTATGCGCGACATCTCGCGAGCTACCGGAGTCAGCCTCGCGGGCCTATATCACTATTGCAAGTCGAAGGAAGAGCTGCTCTTTCTCATTCAGGACAACTCCTTCGGGCGGGTGCTCGAACGGCTGGAAGAACGACTTTCGACGGTGACGGAACCTGTTGAGAAGTTACGCGTTTTCATCGACAATCATCTCGCTTTCTTTGCGGCAAACATGGCAGAGATGAAGGTCTTGTCTCACGAGGCCGATTCGCTAACCGGCGATCTGCAACTCCACGTGTCTGCCAAGAAGCAACAGTACACGAAGTTGGCCCGACAGATTCTCGGCGAACTGCAGAATCAACAACCGGCAGAGCGCCACATCGATCTAACCGCATCGACTTATTCTTTGTTCGGCATGATGAACTGGATTTATAACTGGTACGATCCGCAAGGCAAGCTCGGCGTTCACGATCTGGCCGATAATGTTGCTCGTTTATTCCTGGGCGGCTTTCTAGGCTCGCCCGGCAGCGAATTCCCTTTCGAGTCGCACACGAGAGATACTGAGCGACTCAGCATCTGGCGTGCGACACAATGAACTTTTACGCGAATGAAACCTACGGCGAGCGCGTCGCCGCCTATTTCGACGAGTGGTACTCTGATTACGACCCCGCTGCAATCACTTTTCTTGCCGATTTGGCAGGCCATGGACCAGCGTTGGAATTAGGCATTGGCACGGGGCGGATTGCACTGCCGCTGATGGCTCGCAATGTTGAAGTGCATGGAGTTGACGCAGCTCCGGCGATGATTGATAGGTTGCGCGCGAAACCCGAGGGTTCCCGCATCCCTGTAACAGTCGGTAACTTCGCCGATGTGCCTGTAGATGGCGAATTCAGTCTTATCTACCTCGTCTTCAACACATTCTTTGCATTGGGGTCTCAGGATGAACAGGTACGTTGTTTTCAAAATGTAGCCAAGCATTTGGGCGTTAGCGGCTGTTTCGTCGTCGAGACCTTTGTCCCTGACATGAAGCGATTCAGCGGCGGACAAGTGAACTGGGCCGTCAAAGTCACTGAGGAACATGTTGAATTGGATGTTGGCCAGCATGATTCGGCCCAGCAACGTGTCAACAGCCAGAGAGTTCTTATAAGAGAAGGCGATATAAAGCTGTTCCCGATTCAAATCCGGTACTGCTGGCCCTCTGAGCTCGACTTGATGGCCCAACTCGCTGGCTTGCGTTTGCGCGAGCGTTGGAGCAACTGGCAGCGCCACCCATTTTCATCAGAAAGTCAAAAACACATTTCAGTATATGAGCGAAGCTGAAGCCAAAGCTCGTCAAATCGTCACGTATCAGGTGGAACACGGTGTCGCCGTACTCACCTTGAACGATCCGCCGGCGAATGCCTACACGTACGAGATGATGCGGGCCCTTGACGAACACATTCTCGAAGCGCGGATGGACGAAAGTGTCCAGGTCATTGTGATCACGGGTCAGGGAGAGAAGTTCTTTTCCGCTGGTGCGAACATACAGATGCTCGCGCGCATGACTCCAACCTTCAAGTATTATTTCTGCTTGCACGCCAACGAGACTCTCAACCGGCTTGAACAAACGCCGAAACTCGTTATTGCTGCGATCAACGGGCATTGCGTAGGTGGCGGTCTGGAGATCGCGATGGCTGCGGATATTCGCATCGCTCGCAAAGGCGCGGGCAAGATGGGACTTCCCGAAGTTTCCCTGGGAGTTTTACCAGGCACTGGCGGTACGCAGCGGCTGGCCCGACTAGTTGGCAAGTCGAAAGCGATCGAACTTATGGCGAGCGGCGATCTATTCGATTTCGAGCGTGGTCGAGAGTTAGGACTTGTGAACGATATTTATGAGTCAGCCACCGCTAGCGGTTTTATGGACCAAGTCCTTGAGCGTGCACGTCAATTCACTTCGCCGCAAAGAGCTGCGAAGGCTGTTGGTTTGATCAAACGAAGCGTGCAAACCGGTGCAGAGATTCCGTTCGAGTCGGGACTGGCGTTGGAGCGTGAGCTACAGCAACAACTATTTCAGTCGGCAGATGCGAAGGAAGGCTTGGACGCGTACGTCAACAAGCGCAAACCGGAATTCAAAGGGAAATAGTTCCGAGTTCCGAGTTCCGAGTTCTCGAATTTTTAGGAAGTCAGAACTCCAAACCCGAAACCTGGCACCCGAACTCAGTACTCAGTACTCGGAACTGTGAACTCTGAACTCGAAACTCAGAACTCGAAACTCGAACTTTATGTACGAGCACATTGAGATTGCGGAAGAGCCGGGCATCGTCACGATCACGCTGAACCGGCCTGACAAGCTGAATGCGTTTGTCGGCCATATGCGGCGTGATCTCGCCGAAGCGCTCGAATCCGCCGGAAGCGATCACTCTGTGCGCGTTGTTGTCATCACCGGCGCCGGCCGCGCATTCTCCGCTGGTGGCGACGTCCCATTCATGGCTGAACTGCTCGAGAGGCAAGACACGGAAGAGTTCTCTCGATTGCTTGGTGCAGCACGACGAGTCGTCACGTCGATCAGGCAGATGACTAAACCTGTGATCGGCGCGATCAATGGCCCAGCGTCAGGCGCCGGATGCAATCTGGCGCTAGCCTGTGATCTGCGAATCGCGTCAAACACGGCCACATTCAGCCAGTCCTTTATCAAGCTCGGACTGCATCCCGACTGGGGTGGTACGTATTTTCTGCCGCGCCTTGTGCAGCCGAACAAAGCGTGCGAGTTGTTTTTTTTGGGAGACGCGATCCAAGCCGAAGAGGCGTTGCAGCTTGGCATTGTGAATCGTGTGGTGTCGCCTGATGAGTTGATGCCTGTGGTTCGTGAGCTTGCCGAACGATTGCGCCAAGCTCCACCGATTCCGATTGCAGCAGCAAAACAAGCTGTGTACTCGAGCCAAATGTCTGAGCTCGACGAGATGCTTCGGTATGAAAGTGAATCGCAGTTGCGTTGTTTTGAATCGGGCGACGCGCGAGAAGGAATCAGGGCGTTCCTGGAAAAACGCGAACCAACTTTTCGCGGCCATTAGTGTGATTTCGTGAGCATCTGTCCGACAAACTTTAGTTTGTCGCTCAATATGAAAACGACAAACTAAAGTTTGTCGGACACAATGAAACTAAGCAACCGCATCGCACTGATTACAGGCGGCGGGCGTGGGATTGGACGCGCCATCGCCCTTGCATTCGCCCGAGAAGGAGCGCAACTCGCGCTCGCCGCACGGACTGCGGCGCAGGTTGAGGGAGTCGCAAAACTTGCAGAAAATGCCGATCAAGCGAGTCACCAACACGACAAAGGCCCAACCAGCCTGAAAACATTGGCAGTAGCCTGCGATGTCTCAGACCTAGCCAGCGTGCAGAATTTATTCTCTAAAATTCTCGAGACGTTCGGCCGTGGGCCAGACATTCTCGTCAACAACGCGGGTATTGCGGAAAGCGCTCCGCTCACTAAGACTGATGACGAACTGTGGCAGCGCCACATCGCCATCAACCTAAACGGTACTTTTTACTGCACGCGCGCTGCGTTGCCGTCGATGCTTGAGCACGGGTGGGGTCGTGTGATCAATATCGCATCGATTGCCGGCAAAACCGGAGCGCCTTACATCGCCGCCTACTCGGCTTCAAAACACGGCGTGCTGGGACTTACGCGGTCTATCGCACTCGAAGTGGCTGCTCGCGGAATCACGGTGAATGCCATCTGTCCGGGGTACGTCGATACGGACATGACTTCTCAGGGCATCGCAAACATCACAGCCAAAACGGGGCGTTCCGCAAACGAAGCAATGGAGGCGATTCTGAAGATGAGCCCGCAGAATCGGCTGGTGACTTCGGAAGAGGTAGCGGCGTTGGCACTCCTGCTCGCTTCGGAAGAAGGCCAAAGCATCAATGGACAGGCAATCAACATCGACGGCGGTGCCGTTCTTTTTTAGTAGTGCGCGGATTTGAGAACGAACGATCCACTAACTACACGAAGTAACACGAATTCGTGATTTTTCGTGTGTCTCGTGGATCGTCCTACCTGTGAGTCTGGGGATTTACAATGAAGTGGTTAACTATCATTTTAGTACTCGCGTGCTTCTTGACTACACGCGCGGCAGATTCAGGCACCTTGTTGGTACTCAACAAGTCTGAAAACACGGTCTCCCTAATCGATATCGCTACAAAGAAGTCGGTGGCCACGGTTCCGACCGGCGTTGGACCACATGAAGTTGCCGTATCTCCAAACGGCAAACTTGCCGTGGTTGCAAATTACGGAACTGGCCCTCAGCCAGGCAATACACTCACGGTCATCGACATTCCCGCGAAAAAGCAACTGAAGACAATCGAGCTTGGCGAATATCGCCGGCCGCACGGCATCACCTGGCTGCGAGGAAATGAAATCGCAGTGACAGCTGAAAGCAATAAGGCCTTGTTATTGGTGGATGTAGGAACGGGAAAAGTACTCAGCGCTGTCGTTACAGATCAAAACGTGTCTCACATGGTCGTTGTCGCGCCTAAACACAGCCGAGCCTTCGTAGCGAATATCGGCTCCGGATCCGTAACGGTGATTGACCTCGCGGGTAAGAAAAAGATTATGGACATTCAGACCGGCGCGGGCGCCGAGGGCATCGACATCTCACCCGATCAAAAAGAGGTTTGGGTAACAAACCGTGCAGCGAACACCGTTTCAGTGATTGACGTAGCGTCACTCAAGGTCACAAACACGCTCGAGTCGAAGGATTTTCCGATACGCGCGAAGTTTGCACCGGGCGGGAAGTTGGTCCTCGTGTCCAACGCGCGGTCAGGGGACGTCGCGGTGTTTGACGCTGCGACTAAAAAAGAAGTCCGCCGCATTCCAATGCAGGTGAAAGCAAACGAGGCGAGCAGCAGTTCCGGACGAATATTTGACCAATTTGGGCAGAGTCCAGTGCCTGTGGGAATACTGGTGTCTCCTCGACTCGGTCATGCATTTGTAGCCAACACGAACGCAGACATCGTTACTGTGATCGATCTAAAGAGTTGGGAGATTGTCGATCGACTAACTGCCGGGAAGGAGCCTGATGGCTTGGGTTACTCTCAACTGTCAGTGAAGTGACACAGAACCGGAGCGCAGCGACTGGGTGACGGCCAGCGCGTCTTGCCTAAAACACCCGGTCCCTACGCTCCCGGTCCTCTCTGGACTTTCTAGCGTCATCACCCGGTCGCTACGCTCCCGGTTCTGTCTCGCCGCATACGCTGAGCAAGCTCATAAACCAACCGCACAGGCAAGCCGACGATGTTGAAGTAGTCCCCATCAATTTCTTCAATAAAGACTCCCGCACGGCCTTGGATCGCATACGCCCCGGCTTTGTCCAGAGGCTCTCCAGTCTCAACATACCAATCGATCTCATCATCGGAAAGTTCCGCAACGCGAACGCGAGTGATCTCGTGATCGATCAGGGCTTGCCCGTTTTCAGCTCGCACCAGACTCACGCCTGTTATCACCTCATGCCACTTGCCGCTGAGAAGTTTCAGCATGCGACGAGCCTCTTTTGCTTCTCGCGGTTGGCCCAAAATTTCGGCGCCGACTACGACAACAGTATCGGCCCCGAGCACGAGTCCTGATGAAAAACGAGCGGCCACCGTACGCGCTTTGGTTTCGGCGAGTCGTTTCACATACGGTAGCGCTTCTTCCGACTGCCAACGGCTTTCGTCGATGTTGGCGGGAACGGGTTCGAATGGCCAATGCACTGCGTTTAGTATCTCAGCGCGCCGCGGGCTGCTCGATGCCAGAATTAATTTTTCCATTGGTATACATCGTACGGTCGATTGTTAGACTCTGCACTGCTACGGGTCAGTACCACCCGCGGTAGCGGGTGGGTCGGCGATGACAGAACCCACCCGCTACCGCGGGTGGTACTGACTTCATCACACTTGGTGGTCCACAAGCTTGTCCGATACACTGCCGGTTCATTTGAATGTGCGTAGAGATTTTAGTTTGGAAGCAATGAATCGCAAATAGCTCAAAGGAGAAGGCTTGTCGGTCGAATCAAATGCCATGGAAAGCCTGATCAAAACTTTACCGGCAATACTTCAGGTCGCTGGCGACTCGGCTGAGGTTGTCGAAGCAGCGTGCATGGCTGCCTGGAAGCATGCTGCCGGCGATGGATTGCGGGACCATGCTGTGCCTCTCAGTTTTAGCGATCAGACTTTGGT
>DATEDU010000162.1:0-10519 GCA_035281525.1 Pyrinomonadaceae bacterium
GTGCGACGGATCTGTGCGCCAGGTGCGATGCTGGAAGTCGTGCTTGGTTTGGACCCGTCGCGCGATCGATCGGAGATCGAACGCTTGGGACTGACTCAAATCTCGCTCGAATTTGTAGATCGCGTCCTCGTCCCGCGTTACGCGAGCGCGGGATTCGAGATCACTGAACGTGGAATGCGACCCGCATCTGAGTGTGCGGAATTTAACACCTCCTGGGCGAAGCGACTCCAAGGCAATGAGAACCGACCTGTTACGTATTTCATCGCCGGCGCTGTTCAGAATAGGCGATAACCCATAAGCACGCGCACTTCAAACCGGTAGTGGTGTTCCGGATTATATTCCGGGGTTGAGTTCTTCAAAAAACCGTATTACAATCCAAACCCTCGTATTTTAAATAGGGGCAGACCCCGTAATATTTCGGCCCCCTAATTCATACTGTCACGCGGCCTTATTCCTAGTCGGACACGGAGCAAAGTCTTTCCGTCCGGAGATCCGCCGTGATTCTATTAACACTCAGCCGACTTGTGTTGGCGTCGGTCGTCGTCTTTGTCTATGGCGGCGTAGTCTCTGCTCAACCACCCAGTATTGAGTCGCCCGAGGTGGATCGGACTGGGCGAGGATCGATTAGAGGCCGTGTCGTCATGCCTGACGGGTCTTTCGTCGCGGGCTCAGTGAGGATAACGCTGCACACCCTGAGCACCAATGTCACGACGATCTACACCGATAGCCAGGGCCAATTTGAGTTCCCCAAACTCACGCCGGCGCTGTACAACCTGGAGGTTGAGGCAGACCGGCAAAATTTTGAAGTCGTTCAAGAGACGGTCCAGGTGTATAGAGGTATGCCGTCGACCGTCACTATTACTCTGAAACCGAAGAAAAACACGTCGGAAACGAAACGCGATGTTGGTACTGTAACAGTCGTAGAGTTAACCCAAAAAATCCCTCCGAAAGCACTTAAAGAATATAAAAGGTCCCGAGAAGCACGAAATGTGGATGAGGCGATCCTGTACCTGCAAAAGGCGATCAGCATCTTCCCAGACTACGTGCGAGCGCACGCTGATCTCGGTGCTTATCTCTTGACGCAAGGAAAGCTGGATGAAGCTGCTGAATCGCTGCAAAAAGCAGTCAGCCTCGATCCGCAGTCGTTTTACCCAACGCTAAATCTGGGCATTGTTCTTGTGCGCCAGCAGCGATTCCACGAGGCAAGCCAACTTTTAAAGAAGGCATCCTCGCTCCAGCCGAGTTCGACAATTGCACATTATTACCTGGGGCTGGCGTTTCTTGGTCTGGACGAACTGGACGCCGCTGAGGCAGCACTGAAGACGTCTTTAACTCTTGGGGGCTCAGAGTACGCGATCGCCCTTTTCCATCTAGGCGAGCTCTACATGAGGCGGGGTGACCAACAATCCGCACTGAGAGCTTTTCAAGATTATTTAGCGGCGGTACCTGATGCGCGGAATGCCAATCACGTTCGCAAACTGATCGACATCCTGCGCCCGTAGTCGCGTACCGGGAAATCAATTACCGGTACTTCCAATTCAACCATCGAAGGAGGCAACAGATGGGATTCTCAGCTATGGCAAGAACACTAATGTCGGTTGTAGCTCTTACGCTCGCGACGCTTGCAATCACCTTCATCTTTAGCAAGCCGGTGATGGCTCAAGCCACCACTGGCACGCTGAAGGGAACTGTGGTTGATCCTAATAGTCAGGTGATCGCCGGTGTCCAAGTCACGGCGACGAACGAAGGCACTAGAGTGGAAGTCGCGTCTACAACGAGTTCGGAGGGGACGTTCGTCTTCGCTACTCTACTGCCTGGCAAGTACACGGTGAGTGTGGCGCCTACCTCCGGCTTTAAGAGGCAGGCTGTGACCGGCGTCGACGTGAGGCTTGGCACTGAGACCGACATTAAAATCGAACTCGAAATCGGCGCACCAACAGAAACGGTGACCGTTGTTGGTAATACGTCGGAGATAGTGCAAACAACCTCGCAGCTCTCCACGAGCTTTGAGACCCGAAAGGTTGCGGAACTACCGTCAAATTCAGCGGGCGGAGGCATTGACACCCTGGCGCTGTTGGCTCCCGGAGTCGTTCCCGGCTTCGGCAACGTGAACTCCAACGGTGTAACGCTTTCCGTCAATGGCAATCGAGCGCGTTCCAATAACTTCACGCTTGATGGCACCGATAACAACGATCTCAGTATCGGTGGTCCCAATTTCTTCGTTGACAATCAGGATGCCGTGGCAGAGTTCCAGATCATTACCAACAATTTCTCGGCACAGTATGGCCGCAATCAGGGCGCGGTAGTTAATATCGTGACCAAATCCGGCACGAACGAGTTCCATGGCTCGCTTTTTGAATTCCACCGAAATTCGAGTTCGCTCGATGCGATGACCAATCTCCAGCGGCGCAACCCGGCTCGGAGCCGGCGCGATAAGTTCGTCAGCAACGTCTTTGGCGGTACGATCGGCGGTCCGGTCTATCTTCCGCGATTTGGTGAGGGCGGCGACGCAATTTGGAGCGGGAAGAACAAAGCATTCTTCTTTTTTGATCTCCAGTTGATTCGGCAACGACAACAGTTCAATTTCCAATCAGGCAATTCGGCTATCACCCGCGAAGGTCTGCAAACTCTGGCAACTCAATTTCCGGGAAACCCTGCGATTCAAGCACTGGTCGGCCAGAGCATATTCGCAATCAATCCACTTGCGCGAGCACGCGCGGATCGTGCCGGTGGCACACTCTGTTTCCCACGCGATCCTTTGGCGGCATGCACGGGCGCAAATGCGGTGATCGTGCCGACAGCCATTCCCGAATTTCCGCATCCACTCCCATTCGACGAAACAGCGTATGGCATCAGGGGCGACTTCAATGCAACCAGCCGCGATACCTTCAACGTAAAGTATCGCTATCAGAATTCGCCCGAGACAGGATTCCTAACAGGCGCTAACGGGTTCTTTGGCGACATCCCGTTTACTAGTCGCAATCTTAACGGCGCTTACACTCGGCAATTTGGCAGCCGAGTGGTTAACGAATTCAAGGCCGCAACGCAAAAACTGTCTGTGATCTTCGGTGGCAGTGGCGGCTCATGCGACCCGCTGAGAGGTTGTATCCCGCACGCAACCGCACTAGGGACGGCCTTCACCAACATTACCTTCACCGGAATCTCGTCTGCCGGCGCCACAATGCAAGCCATCGGCCCAGCCACCAATCTTCCACAGGGTCGCGAGGTCGAAGTGACCCAGTTCGCGGATACGATGGTGGCGACAGTCGGCAATCACACGCTGACCTTCGGTGCCGACATTCGGTTCCTGACGAACTCGGTTCCGTTTCTCCCTAATCTGAACGGAGCCTTTCGGTTCTCCAGCACCGCCCGCCTCGTGGCAAACGCTCCGGACTTTGTGACGCTGGCTGCGGGTGAGCCGACTATCAGTTACAAAGAACGAGACCAATTCTACTTCTTCCAGGATGACTGGAAAGTCCGCGACAACCTGACGCTGAATCTGGGCATTCGTTACGAGTATGTTGGCCAGCCCATTAACACGTTGCACGACCTCTCAGTTGCGGCTGAAAGTAATTCGGCTACCGCCCTTTGGCGTCAGAATCTGCCGCTCGAGGCGCGCACCCAACCCAAGTTGCCGGCTGACAAGAATAACTTTGCCCCACGGCTTGGTTTTGCCTGGTCGCCTCGCTTTGGCAATAGCGGGTTTGCACGTTTCCTCGTCGGCGAAAACGACGCGACCGTCGTTCGCGGCGGTTACTCGATCGCCTACGATCCGGCGTTCTACAACATCATGCTGAACATCTCGACATCCGCGCCGTCGGTGTTCCTGGACACGCTCCGGAATCCCACGAATCTTGCGGCACCCCAACCCTTCAGTTTGCCTCCGAATCCTACTGGTGACGCGGTGCGCCAGTCGTTAAGCGCATCCCTCGCACGGAATACCTTCGATCCCAGGCTTCTAGCCCAAACGCAGGTCAGCCCGGACTTTCATTCGCCGATGTCGCAGCAATGGTCGTTTAGCATCCAGCGTCAGATAAACCAGAACAACGTCGCCGAGGTGCGCTATGTGGGTAATCGCGGCAGCGGGCTCTTCCAAACCGTTAACCGAAACCCACGCATCTTTGAACTCATTAACGGGTTTAGCAGGGTTCTCTGCTTGACCCGCGACGCGACGGGAGCTTGCACGAGTACCCAGAATTTCAACTTCCCCGGGTTCCCGAGCGCTGTTCCATCTGGCATCACCATGGTTCCAATTAGCGGGAACAACGCTGCAACCCCGGACAATGAGGCCGCGGACGATGGCAGAATAATCGCCGGTCGTGGCTTGATTCGTTCGCGCGAGAACACGGCGTCTTCCAGCTATCACGGCTTGCAAGCCCGCTACAACGGCCGGCTTGCCAATCAACTTACGCTTGGAGCGTCTTACGCCTGGAGCAAAACGTTAGACAATGCGTCGGAGATCTTTGCGTTTGGCGAGAACGCGATCGCGTCCAATCCTTTCGATATCGAGGATAACGAACGTGGACTCTCAGGTAACGATCGCCGCCACGCAACGGCGTTGAACTTTATCTGGGACATCCCACGTTTCAAGGATCAACAGGGGTTCGCGGGTAAGGTGCTTGGCGGCTGGCAACTGAACGGCGTTTACACGCTTGCCAGTGGACGAGCCTTCACGCCGTCACAGTTCGTTAATGTCTTCGGGTTTGCTACGTACCAGGACTTCCCGTTTACGGCGACGTTCTTCGGCTTCGACAATGTTCGTCCCTTTCATGGAAATCCAAATGCTCCGCGGGCCTCAGTTGCCATTTCTGACGTCGATCTGGCGTATTTCGGTTTCAGGAGCATCTTCGCAGCAAGCCCGACCGGTTACTTTTCTCTCAATTCGTTTAACACCTCGGGCGCGCTCGTACCAGTAACGCCGACCGATGTGCGATACATCATTAATGGACCCGAAACCGCGCGACGATTCGGCAACCCGTTCGGCAATGTCGGTCGTAACATCGAGCGCGGCCCGAGACTAAACCACCTGAACTTTGGAATCTTCAAGAACACCAGGATTTCGGAGACGGTGAATATCCAGTTTCGCGCCGAGATGTTCAATGCGCTCAATCATCCGAACGCGGGTTATGGCGTTGCGGGGGGCGCCACGCTTCCCGACTTCTTCCTCGAGAACGCGGGAACAATCTTTAATAACTTCAACGAAATCGGCCTAAGCAGTCGAAGAGTTCAGCTTGGTCTTCGCATCATCTTCTGATACGAGGACCGGTGAATCCGGTTTCTGCTAAGGGGGAGAGTTTCCAAAAGCTCTCCCCTCTTTTTATTTCGATGCTTCATGTTGTGCGTACCTGGAACGGCAACTACAGGGATACAGGATGGAAGAAGGTAGTCAGTAGTCAGTAGTCAGTGGTTAAGTTGTCCACTGATTGAAAAGCCCTATTGGTTAGAACGGTGGGCCCTGTAGGTGTAGCTGGTTCGAGTAGTTATTTTGACGTCGGGGCGGTTAACCTTGACGCTTATTTTTCTCTTGCCGTCAGCAGTCTTGTTCGCTGGATAGTAGCCAATCGTGTATTGCTGACGCAGTTGTGATGCGAGACGCTCGAACGATCGCGCCAGACTGCTTGACTTGTCACTGTATTGGAAAGACCCGCTGGTTTTATCTGCAAGCAAACGCAGGTTACGCGTAGCGCGCCGGTAAACTTCACTTATGGGTTCGCCACCTCGCGTGACATGGGCCGTTCTACCAAACTCTCCTACTGCATGAGTTTCGCGAGTCGCAGAGTCGGCAAAGTCGCCCAAAGTATGATACTGAATCGGGTAAATCGTAACGTGCGAAGACTCAACCTCTCGAAGTACCGTCTCCCAAGTCATATCTTTGCTGGCAGTATCAACACCATCAGTTAACACGACAATGGCTTTGCGACCTGGGATCTGGTTCAGGAGTCTGATAGTTGAAATAAGGGCCTGGTACAAACTGGTTCCACCGCCCGATCTGATCTGGCGAATACTTGTGCGCAAAACTTCTCGATTTTGTGTAGCTTGATTGAGAACGCGAACCTCCTTATCAAACGCTACGACGACAACTCTGTCGGCAGAACGAAGTAGGTCGAGGAAAGCTATGGCCGTGGTTTGAATTTGTTCAAGCTTGAATTGCGTCGAGTCACTTATGTCCAGGAGCAGCGCAACCGTGAGTTGGAGCGAGGAGCTTACAGCGGGGTCGTCTTGGTCACCCGGTGGTTCAAAGTAAGCGATTTCCTGTTGGACACCGTCTTCGAAGACTTGAAAATGCTCTCGCGTCAAGCTCGGAACGACCCTGCCTTTACGGTCCGTAATTCTCACGGGCAACGTAACCAAAGCAGTGGTGACGCGAATGACATCATCGTCGGTCGTTTGTTGAGGAGGTCGACTTTGCGCTCGTGCGCAGGGTCGGGCGGAATGGGCGAGGCAAAAAGCCACAATCGTAATCGCACAGATGGCTTTGAATGCGAATTTCATACTCCCCTCTTTAATCGCAATCGCCTGTTTCTCAATCGTGCAACTCTGCCAGGGAAAGCTCTGTGTGAGCCCGTCAGTTGACCAGCGAAAAATCTACACTCCGCGAGACAGTCTGTCGCTTCTTGTCGGCCAGCGGATCGGTGACAACCAGCGTCAACACATAACGGCCCGCCGGAACCTTCGAGAGCCCGAGTTGGCCCACTTTTACAAATTGACCTGCCGCAGCTCCGGGCATTTGGATTGGTTGTTCAGCCTCCTCGAACACAACTTTGCCAGCCTGGCTGATTATCAGTTGTGAACGTGCGTGTGGTTTATTGTTGCTTAGCTTGGCGTGGTAAACGATTACGGCGTATCGCAGGTCCCGGTTGCGCGAGATTACGCGAGTCGGCGCAAGTTGCGTGGCAGGTGCGTCAACTTTCGCGGGGTCAATTTCGTAAAGCATAATGCTGCTGAGCGTGAGCCGTTTATTCGACAGGTCAGGAACTTCAAAGTATTTCGAGACGCTTCCAATCTTCCGTGTATTCTGTTCACGCGCGACGAGCCGCACCTGGTAATAACCGGGCGGCGCCTCGGTACTCGCCGTATAGCTGAGCCCACTAGCAAGCGCACGTTGATATTCCTGTTCTGTAAGGAGCGCAGTGACCGTCTGGCTGATGCCGCCACGCGAACGTCCTAACTGGTCGAACACAAATCCCGCTATTTCGAACGATGCCTGATGCTTGCCATCGCTGGTTCGATCAAATTGAAGTTTGCGAGCATCGATAAAGGCATTGATAGTGAGTTGCGCTTGGTTGTTTGGCAAAAACGAATATTGAAGTTCGGCGGCCATGTCGAGATCGCGTTTGGCGAGAGGTGACATGGCAGTCCGAATGATCTCATCTTCCTTTGTCACTGCCTCTGAAGACTTATCTTCACGGGCGAAATATCCTTTGGCCGCGTATGTATTCACATCGCTTCGCCTGACTTTGATCGTCACAGCGTGAAACTTGTTGTCAAACGGTTCAGACGGCTTGTAAGCGAGACGATAGTATCCACGGCTACGCTTAAGAATCTTTTCAAGGCCGGCAGCAAAATTATTACTGTTGACTATGGACACGCCGCCGGTTCGATCAGCCAGTTCCCGAAGCGTGAGCAGCTCCGTTAGAGATTTTTCTCCGAGTAGAGCACGATCGTATCCACGGCCAACGGTGCTTACATCGTTACCGGCAAAGGTTCCACCACCAAGAGCGCTCCGCCCGGGAGTATCGGCGAATCGCGCTACGGCTCCTGTCGTCTGCAAGCCGCGGACGTCGAGCGTGTTGATTACTACACCCGATCTGGTGGCGTTATCGGTTAGCCTCATGAAAAGCGCCCCGATGTCGCCGCCGATGGATCCGGTCCGGCTAAGATCAAATAGCGGCAGGCCGCCGGAAAGCAGCACTAAACTTTTACGTCCTGGAATTTGCCGCAAACTGTCGATTACGTAATTGGACACTGACAGTGCAAGAACTGCTCGCGGGATCTGGTTGGTTCCCTCGCTGGGACCATCGAAGTCGGTATTTGAGGCCACGGTTTCCGTTGCGGTTGTATCCGCCAGAGGTGATGGCGGAGTCACTCTGTTGCTGTCACCATCTGTGAACGCCAGATGCGGCGGGACGGACCTCACGCCCAGCTGCGAGATAGCGCGGCGCAATATCTGTCGGTCCGCGGTGAACTGCTCCAACAGTCCCTGGCCGCCCACTGTTCGGACGATCGCTACGAGATCGCCATCTAACATCCGGTTATCGACAAAGTCTAAAAGCATCTGACGCACACGAACCCTGTCTTCAATAGGAATAGTCACGTCGTCAACCACGAAGGCGATAACGCGGCGGACGTCTTTAGCCGTAAGTTCTCGCGGTACCGAAGTATCGACTTGCGGAGCAATTTTGGTCGGTTGGACCAGCTTTTCGCCGATCACATCAGTGTTGACGAATTTGATGAATTGCAAAACTTGTTTCTTGCCATTTTCAAACAGTTCGAAGTCGGTAAGCTTTAAGTCCGTCACAATCTCGTCGTTCTTATCTGTGACCACAACGTCTGTTTGCACAAGCTCGGTTTTAATGCGAATGACGTCCTCGAATGTACTCTCTGATTGTGACTTGGGCTTTTGGGGTGTGTGCGGCGTTTGCGCTGGACCTGAATTGATTGTGAGGGCCATTAGCAGACACAAGGCGGGTAATCTCTTCATAAACAACTCCTTTCAAATCAGCCGCATTTCGAATGAGAGTTATATCACTTACCATGTCTCCTGTCAGTTTCATTTGGCCGCCGTGCGCCGCGGGGCTGCGCGTTTCCACAGTGGTGTATGATGAGCGGGCGGCAATCGGATGATCATCCAGGAAAACATTACACAATCGTTTCAATCGCCAGTCTTACGGATCCTGCTGATCGCAATCGGCACGGGACTCCTGTACGTGTTGTGGCGGGAAGTGCGCAAGATCCCGCCGAAGCTGCTCGTGCTCATGGCCACCGCGTTTCTCGACATGGTCGGCCTGCTCATGATCATTCCGCTGCTTCCGTTCTATGTGAAATCGCTGGGCGGCGAGGGCGTCACGATTCTCGGCGTTCACTTCGGCATCGGCATCATCGTCGGCTTCATTATCGCTGCGTTTACTGTGGCCCAACTCTTCAGCGCGCCGATGTGGGGCCGTCTTTCCGATCGCGTCGGACGGCGTCCGGTCGTGCTCATCGCATTGACTGCGTCGGCGATTGCTTACCTCATCTTCGGGTTCGCCGAGTCGCTATTGATGCTGTTTCTTTCGCGAGTGGTGCAGGGTGCGGGTGGCGGAACAGTCGGCGTGATTCAGGCTTACGTTGCCGACACGACCGCGCCGCAGGATCGCGCTCGTGCGCTGGGCTGGTTATCGGCTACGACGAATCTCGGCGTCGCACTCGGACCCGTGCTCGGTTCATTTGCGATCGCGTTGGGCAAGTACGACGTGTTGCCTGGTGCAGCGACATGGCGGATGGGCCAGGCCGCGCCCGGAATCATCGCGGCAGGACTTTGTCTGCTGAACATCGCGTTTGCCGCACGATACTTAACTGAGTCACGCGATCCCGCGGAACACATATCGCCAGACGGGCAACCGCGGCGAAAGTCGCGCGAGGTTATCTGGCGGGTGATCTCTCATTCCGGTGAACCGTCGTCGCGTTTGATCTGGACGTACGCGATCGCGATCGGCGCGTTTCAGGGAAGCTTTTCAGTGCTGGCGTTGTTTTTGAATGCGCGTTTCCAGGTGACTGAGCAGACGATCGGATACTTCTTCATGTACATCGGATCGATCTCGGTCTTCACGCGCGTTCTGTTGCTCGGCCGGATGGTCGACTGGCTCGGCGAAGCGAAACTCTCGCGCCTCGGTTTGGTGTTGCTGGCGACGGGTGTTGTTGGCATGCCGCTGGCGCGGAACCTGTGGATGCTCGGCATTACAGTCGCACTGATACCGCTCGGCACCGCGTTTACTTTTCCCTGTGTGACGGCGTTGTTATCGCGTGTGATCTCGCCGCTGGAACGCGGGCTCTACATGGGGATGCAACAGACCTACGGCGGTGTGGCGAGGATCATCGCGCCGCTCTTTTTTGGCTGGTCCTTCGATACGCTCGGCGTGTCGTCGCCCTACTTCTTCGCCTCGGCATTCATCGTCGCGACGATCTTCCTCGGGCTCGGGTTGGATAAATACGCCAAACACGAGGAACCGAAGCCGGAGATCGTTCCAGCGCCTGAGATCGCGCCCGCCGAACCTCCTGCGCCAGTCGTTACCGCCGGATCAAAATAAGAATTCCGGCGACGATCGCCAGCACTCCCAAAGCCATCGAGGCCGTTCCGGAAATGTTGACGTTAAGTAGCGGCAGTAGCCCGGTCAGAATCAACCACAGACCGAGTAGGACCATGCCGATGTTTCTGCCTGCCAGACCATTCGCCATAAGCACCTCACTTGTAAATGTCAGTTTGAAGGCCGATGCGGCGCAACAAATCCCGAAACCTGGGATCCGAACGTATGGGAACGAA
>DATEDU010000163.1:0-77416 GCA_035281525.1 Pyrinomonadaceae bacterium
GTTTACCGGATTGTTTATTCCGTGAAGGATCACCAACAAGGCGGGATGTCGACTTCGCGTTTCGAGAGTTGCCTGGCCCTGTTTCGGTCGTTCTGCCAAAAGGATGATGCCTTGTGGAGTTTTCGTGTACGAGATAGATGCCAATAACTTCTCGCTCACAGCCGCGAGGCGATCACTGGCGGTTCGAACTTCTTCAACGAAACGCGCAGCTCGTTCTTTCTCCGCAATCTCCTCTGAATAGATAACTGACTTAATCGGAAGCCCGGATTGAAGGGCCTCTTCACACAATCTGAGTCCTTCTACAAAGATGAGGTCATCGACCTTACCATCGCGAACGGCGCGGGCCTCGCGGAGCAGGGAATTATCGGGACTGGTGATACGAATCATTGCCGATTGCCGATTGCCAATTCGTTTTGACACCGGCTGGAAAGTTCTAGCTAAGGTACCCGCAATTAAGACTGAAGCCTAAATCGGCAATCGGCAATTGGCAATTGGCAATAAGCCTCAGCTGACATCCCGCATAGCAATCTGCACCCAGATGGGCCAGTGATCAGAAACCGTGATGCCTCTCCCCACGCCCCAGCGAATAACATTCACGTCACGTACGAAGACCCAGTCGGCATGCAGTCGCAACCCCGCGCCACGCCACGTTGGCGTACCAGTGGGGAACGGTGTTGTGAAACCGCGCTCCTGGAGCAACCGGCGCGTATCGATGCATTTGCGTCGCGATAGAGTGTTGAAATCGCCGAGAACCATCGTTGGCCCTCTGAACCTTTCCGCGTGCTTGAGAACAACTTCGACTTGATCCAGCTGCCCATTGACGGACGTATGTGGGTCGATGTGCGAGTTGAAAATGCGCAGCGCTTTGCCTCCGACCGTGATCGTCGCGCCTACCGATAGCCTCGGGCGCCACGGACAATCGTTCCATGGGAGATCGATTCGCGTAATATCTTCCATCGGAAACCGGGTAAGCAGCGAGACGCCAGTATCGCCGCCGTCGTGCAGTCCGATTTGTTCCTCGAAGTTCAGCCACCACTGCCGATCCTTCGGCTCAATGCCCCGAGGGATTCCTGCTGAGACGTGAACCCAGGCCATTTGAAGCAGTTCCGCGAGCTCACGCGTGACGTGCCGGCCGCCTGCCCGAGCCGTCCCTTTGTCTGCCTCTTGAAGGGCAATGATGTCGGCCCGCGGCAAACGAACGCCATCTGACAGCACACGTGCTGCGAGGCGAATGTTTTCTGCTATAGCCTGCGAACGATTGGAGGGTACATTCACGCCTACCTTACGTAGAATTCCGGAGGCGATAAGAAACCGACCCACAGCGTACCGGATGTTGTATGAAGCGATGGTCAGGGTAGGTGGCGTGGTGGTTTGTGGCAGAACAGCTTCGCCGAATTCAGTTTGGGCTGTTTGAATGAACTCGGGGGTTGCCATAGGTGCTGTAATTGGACAGGGTCTATATTATAAGACCTATAGGACTAATAAGACCTATAGGACTAATAAGACTATAAGACCTATAGGACAAATTAGACCTATTCACCTATTCATTTATGCGCACCATTATTGCCGCCGTCGACGACATGTTCTTTGCCTCGAAGATTAGGGGCACTGCCGAGCAGTTACACGTCAATATTCGATTTGCGCGCAGTCTCGAATCAGTCCTCACAGCCGCTCGCGAAACATCACCAGCTTTGATTGTGGCTGATCTGCAATCGCAAAAGATCAACGCGGTAGCGCTAGCCAAAGCGCTAAAGGATGATGAAGAGCTGCGCCGGATCCCACTGCTTGGATTTCTTTCGCATGTGCTCGTGGATTTACAACGCGAGGCCATTAGCGCTGGGTTCGACAAAGTTATGCCGCGTTCGGTGTTCTCGAGAGATCTCGCCGCGATCCTTGCGGGCTCAGTTTGATGATCTAACTAACGGCGGCAGGTGTAATGACCTCTCGTATCGCCCGGACCTCACTCACCATCTGTTCATATTGTGTGAGAGTCAGTGCTTGAGCTCCATCAGAAAGCGCATGATCCGGCTGATCGTGCACTTCGACGATTATCCCGTCCGCGCCTACAGCCACACCAGCGCGAGCGAGCGGAGTCACCATGAAGTTCTTGCCGGTGCCGTGCGAAGGATCAACGATTACCGGCAGATGAGAAATGCCGCGCACCGCGGGTATCGCAGCCAGGTCGAGGGTGTTGCGAGTATGCTGCGCGAACGTTCGAATGCCGCGTTCACAAAGAATAATCTGATAGTTGCCTTCAGACATGATGTATTCGGCCGCGAGAAGCCACTCATCCAGAGTCGCTGAGAGCCCTCGCTTTAACAGAACAGGTATGGACGATCTGCCTGCGCGCCGCAATAACGAAAAGTTTTGCATGTTACGCGCGCCGATCTGAATTACATCGCCGTAACGCTCCACCAAATCGACTCCAGCTTCGTCGAGCGCTTCCGTCACAATCTTGAGGCCATACGCGTCGCGGATATCCGCTAGAATTTTGAGACCCTCTTCGCCTAAGCCCTGAAAAGCATAAGGCGACGTCCGCGGTTTAAAAGCTCCGCCGCGAAAGAAGCGTGCGCCACTGCGCCTCACGGCTTCCGCAACTGCAAAGGCCTGGTTGCGGCTTTCGATGGCGCAGGGGCCGGCAATAATCGAGAATTCGTCGCCACCGATAGCCGCATCGCCGACGCGCACGACGGTTTTCTCGGGACGAAGATCGAGAGTAATGAGTTTGTAAGGCTTGCTGACCCGAATGGCTTCGGCAACGCCGGGCATCGTTTCGAAGTGAGTTGGATCGACTGCTCCCTGGTTACCGGTAATGCCAATAGCGGTACGAGTAGCCCCAGGCATCGTGTGAGCTTTGAACCCGAGATCTTCGATTACTCGCTCGACCGCGCGAACCTGCGCGTCGGTCGCATCCGCTTTCATTACGATTAACATGGCTTCCTCTTATACTCTGAACTTTCTGCCGTTGTACAGTTCAGCCGTTCGTTCTCAATCTGATTTACGTCCAAATTCTTCTCCGTGTTCTCCGTGGTGCTTCGGTTTTTTACCACGGAGGCACGGAGGACACGGAAAAAAACCATTACATTCGTTCGGGGACGTTGATACCCAACGTGGTCAATGCGGAAGTCAACTGCCTTCGCACGATGTCGGCTGCAGTGATCAAGACTGCCTTTTTAATCGGATCTTCTTCCGCAATGATCCGGTGTCGGTGATAGAACAGATTGAACGCTCTTGCCAAATTAAAAGCATACTTCGCAAGGTTCGCAGGCTCCGCCGATGCCGCACACTGCGCAATCACCTCATCAAGCCTCGCCGCCAGCGTTATCAGAGCCCAAATTTCAGTGCCTGCCTCGCCCTCAAGCACTTCTCCGACACGATCACGAGTGCCGGCATCACGGATTAACTCGTTCGCCTTTGCACGCGACTCCTCATCCAACTTGCGGAAAATCGAGTTAGCGCGTACTGCTGCGTACTGGCAGTAAGGTCCCGTCTCGCCTTCAAAGGAAAGTGCTTCCTTAAAATCAAAAGCGATTACTGAGTTGCGGGTGAACTTTAGCAGGAAGTATCGCAGTGCCCCCACAGCAATCTCATGTGCAGTAGCCCCTTTTTCTGCGTAATCAAGATCGGCATGACGAGATTCAACTTCGCCTAATGCGTCTGCCTCCAACCGATCAATCAGATCGTCGGCTTTCACGCCCAGCCCTTTGCGACCACTCATTTCGACAAATGGCTTGGCGCGATCCTCATCGCTTAATTCAATGCCGAGCTCCGCGCAAGCGGCGGGTGACAAAGCCACCTTTTCGTAAGCAAGATGGACACTGGCGTCCTTCAACTCCGGCGCCAAGGCAGCGACACCCTGCGCCACGATCTCTTGCGGATAGGACTGGCGTGAATCGATCACGTTGTAGACCGTACGACCACCGCCAAAATTCGGCCGAGGCACTTCGGGTAAATTCTCGGAATCAGGCTCAGTCGTCGTCACCCACGTAACATTTCCATCCGGATGTTTTCGGAAAGGCTTGTAATGGAAATCCAATCCCAGATGTCCAAGCTTCCAGAGTTGATAGGCTATATCCTTGCCGGTGTAGGTGACTGTTCCATTCGAACGAACGATGATCTTGTCTGCTTCGTGTTCGTCGGTGCCGGTATGTGATTCAAACGGCATTACCCAGCAGCCTTTATTGCGCCCCTCCATCTCGAGTCGAATCACTCCCGCGTCTTTCATCAACTGAAACGCATGTTCCCAAAAATGCAGATGCAGGATTTCAGACTCGCGCGCCAGCAAGTCGTAGCGAATGTCCAGACGCGCCATCGAATCGAGAATGCACTCAACATTACGAGTGGCAACGTAGTCGGCCAACTCAGCAACGGCATCGATGCCTTCCTCGAGAGAGTGCAGAATGTCAGTGCGGAGCTTCAGTCTTTCCGGATTCAGCGGAGCGTTGGCATCTCCGTCGCGATAAAAGAGTCCTACCTTCGTGTACAGGTCCCAACAGTAGTAATCGAAAGGTCGATTTGCCGGCAGTGACGAATCAAGAGCCCGAATGTCGTCAAGCGTCATCTTCTCGAGATGGACAAAACCAACGACGACGTCAGCGACCTGAACGCCCGTATTGTCGATGTAGTTCTGAACCTCGACAGTGTTTCCCGCGGCTTTGAGTATCCGCACGAACGTGTCGCCTAAGACCGCGTTGCGGACGTGGCCGATGTGAGCAGCCTTGTTGGGATTGATGCTGGTGTGCTCGACCATCTGCTTTGGTCCTGATTCGGCCATCTCGGTCTTATCCGGCGCCAAGGCGAAAGTCGAAAGTAACTGAGGGCGGTTAAAGAAGATGTTCAGGTACCCCGCGCCGGCTACTTCAATTCGGGAAACTTCGTTGTCAGTTCCGATTTTCTCCTTCAACTGCTCGGCAATCGTGCGTGGCGCGATCTTATTGCCTGTGCTTTGTTTGATCAGCTTCGCCAATTCGAAAGAAACAGGAAACGCAAGATCGCCGAGTTCTGGTTTCGGTGGAATCTCAGCATTCAACTGACCAACAGTCACGTCAAAGACATCTCGCGCCGCAGCCTGGATGCGATCCTTCAACTTATTCTGAAGTTCAATCAGGGTCACTTAGCTGTTTATGCTCCAAGCGAAGGAGTTTCGAAAATTGGAGAGTATAACTTAGCAATTCGCACGGAGCGAATAACATTGACAATGGGGTTGGCCGGGTGTATATGCTTGCTTCTCGATCTCATCATCTCAACGCGACACGCTCTCTCGCCACGTGCGGCGATGCCGGCGAGACGCCGAAAGGAGTTTCGATCCCATATGAAGCAAAGATTAACTTTTCGAGCGGTGATTTGGACAGTATTCGCCGCGATCGCTTTGCTGAGTCTCACCGCTGGTGCGGACGGTCAAGTAGAGATTAAGAAAATTAGGTTATACGACAATTGTGAACCGACGAGTTTTAATGCCGTTCTTGGGCCGGGCACATGCGTCGGCAGCGGAACCACGACTTTTAATCAGTTTATTGCGGAACTGACTCAGACTCAGACCGTCAAAAGCTGGCGAAACGTACCGACGGAGATTCTCCTGCATTTGGGTCGTCCGACCATAATTGAGAATCGGGGTGGTGAGACTCACACCTTTACTCAAGTCGCGGAGTTCGGCGGTGGACTCGTTCCTGACCTCAACGAACTCTCTGGGAATCCTATCGTGGCGCCTGAATGCGAGGATTTTGGTACGGTGGAGTTTATCGCCGCAGGAGCTACTGTACCAGGACCCCCTGGCGGCAATTTTCAGCTTCCGGTCGGCTCACATCGATTTCAGTGCTGCATTCATCCGTGGATGCGTACCGTCATAACGGTGCCCGCAAGCACGGCGCAAACAAACAAACCAAAACCGGCCACGGGTCATCACGCCCACCACTGAGTCGACTGTTCATCGGAAAAACGATCCACGCGAAATAACACGAAGTTCGCGAAGGAGAACTTGGTGTTGCTTCTGTGAGTCGATCGTTCCTTATCCTTCAAATTAGGTCACCCTTCTTTGTGACGGCATTGACATGGGCAATGAACAGGAGTATATGCTTGCCTCGCAATCCCAGCATTCCATAAGGTGATTCCCACTCCTCTCGCTGACGGGCACAGCGAGCGGGCTAGAAACAAGAGGCAGCCAAGATAAAGGAGGTTTGTTCGAATGAAGCGCAGACTGACGTATCGGAGTGTCGTTTGGACGGCATTCGCCGCGATAGTTTTACTAGGTTTGACTGGTGGCGCGGGCGCCGTTCAGGGCGACAAGAAGATCAGGATGTACGACGACTGTGAGCCCACGTCGTTCAATGCAGTCCTTGGTGAGGGAGCATGCATCGGCAATGGCCATACAACTTTTGCTGAGTTCATTGAAGAACTTGAGGAAACTCAGGACGCCCACAAATGGCGCAACCAACCAAGCAACATGAAGGTTAATCTCGGGCGACCGACGATCATTGAGAACCGAGGTGGCGAAGTACACACCTTCACTCAGGTGGCAGAGTTTGGCGGCGGATTTGTCCCCGAACTGAACGACATTTCCGGCAACCCCGTTCCTGCACCCGAGTGCCTGAATTTTGGCTCGATTGTTTTCATTCCGGCAGGTGCAACCGAGACTGGGCCGACGGCAGGGAGCTCTGAGCTGCCCGTGGGCACACACCGGTTTATGTGCTGTATCCATCCGTGGATGCGCACGATCATAGAGGTGATGCCAAACAAGCTGAATCAAAACAAGCCCAGCTCGTCCAGTCATCACGCACACCATTGATCCTGCAGCAAGCTCAAGCATTTCGTGTGGTTTAGTGGATCGTTCTGGTATTTGGAACACACAAAACGATCCACGAAATCACACTAAATGAACTACGAACGGCTCGACGAAGCCACAGACTTCCTTAACACCTTTCAACATCTCTCTGCTACCATCGCGGGCATCATGCAAGCGTTGGGCAAACCGCAAATCTCAGACAAACTGCGACAAACGTTTCTGAATGCCAAAAGTGTTGTGGTGTTGACTGGCGCGGGCGTTTCGGCCGAATCGGGCGTACCGACGTTTCGAGGCGGCGGCCAAAGTGCCGTTTGGAAGGGACTGCCCTTTGATGTAATTTCTTCGGCGCGCATGGTCGCGCGCGATTTACCCGCGGTTTGGGAATGGTTTGATTACCGGCGACACTTGTTGGAGGCTCTCCAACCAAACCCGGCTCACTATCAAATCGCCAAGTGGCAAGACCGCTTCCCGGAGTTCACAGTCGTAACTCAGAATGTTGACGGCCTGCATCAGAAAGCGGGCTCGCGCGAAGTGACCGAGTTACACGGCAGCATCTGGCGGGCGCGATGCATAAGTTGCGCGAGCCGCTATGAGCTTTCTCGGGGCGAGCAGCGGCCGGACGCTTGTTTGAGTTGTGGCGACCCGGTGCGGCCTGACGTAGTGCTGTTTGGAGAGTTATTGCCGCCCGGCGCGTTTGAACAGGCGGCAGCGGCTGCGGCTAACTGTGAGCTCTGCTTTGTAGTTGGCACATCGGCCCTGGTCTATCCTGCGGCCGGACTGCCGGAGGTTGCGAGGTCTGCCGGTGCCTACATTTGTGAAGTAAACCCTGAGCGAACGCCACTTTCCAGTTTGTGTGACGAGGTAGTTATGGGAAAGGCGGGAGAAGTATTACCCCTGTTTGGTGAATTTCTTTGCGCCGAAGGCGCGATATAAGGTAGCCAGGGGCAAGTGCTGAGCGCAGCGAAGCACGTCGCCCCTGGAACCTCCAAGAAATCTGGCGCAAGCTCTGAAAGAGCGGCAGAAGGCATCGCGTGATCGTTCTGTCGCACTTTCAGTGCTCGTTCGTTTTATTCTGACTTTCCCAGGGGCGTCGTGCTTCGCTGCGCTCAGCACTTTGCCCCTGGCTAACATATTTCGCGCCTTCGGCGCGAAGAATCAAGTTTTACTTCCGTTTGGATTCGGGCAATCGTTATGAGGACCCTGTATTTCGATTGTTTCGCGGGAGCGAGTGGCGACATGATTTTGGGTGCCATGGTCGGCGCAGGCGTCGAGCCCCGCGCACTTATCGAGCAACTCTCACTACTTGATGTGCACGGTTATTCAATCGATTTTGAGCACGTCGATCGCTCCGGGATAAATGCGACCTATGCGAAGGTGCAAACGCCTCGCGAACACTCTCACCGGCACTTAAGCCACATATTGAAAATTATTTACGACTCTCGGCTGCCCTCCACGGTGAAAGATCGCGCCGCAAAAATCTTCTCGCGCCTGGCACAAGCTGAGGCTCGCGTTCACAACCAGTCGATCGAACAAGTGCACTTTCACGAAGTTGGGGCGCTGGATGCAATTCTCGACGTAGTCGGCGCGTCAATTTGTTTCGAGCTTGCGCGTATCGAGCGGTTCGTTTGCTCGCCCTTACATGTAGGCAGCGGCACAGTCGATATGGAACACGGGCGCTTCCCAGTTCCGCCTCCTGCCGTCGCCGAGCTTTTGAAGGAGGTGCCGGTTTACTCTTCAGACATCAAGGGCGAACTGGTGACTCCCACGGGCGCCGCCATCATTTCAACAGTGTGCGATGAATACGGTCCATTACCGGCGATGAAGTTAGAGAGTACCGGTTATGGCGCCGGCACGCGTGAGTATGAAAAGTTTCCGAATGCGTTGAGAGTGCTGATCGGCGAGACACAACAGCAAAGCGCGGGCGAGACACTGTGGGTTCTCGAAACCAACGTCGACGATTTATCGCCCCAAGTATTCGGCCATGTGATGGATCGCGCACTGGAAAGTGGGGCGCTCGATTGTTACTTCACGCCCATTCAAATGAAGAAGAACCGGCCGGGTGTGTTGTTGTCCGTTCTTTGCCGGCCGAGTGACAAGGAGCATCTCGAGCAGCTCCTATTTGCCGAAACCACGACACTCGGAGTGCGAAGTTATCAAGTCGAGCGACGCGCGCTCGAGCGTGAAATTGTGAGTGTTCAAACGCAGTATGGACCAATTGATGTTAAAGTAGCGCGGCTGAATGGGCATGTGATCAATGAAATGCCGGAGTTTGAGCAGTGTCGGGCGGCGGCATTAAAGGCTGGCGTTCCATTGCGGTCGGTTGAAAAGGCTGCGAGATTGGCATTCGCGGATAAATAGTCATGGCGACGAAGTTTTCGGACGAACAGGGAATTGACGCAAAGAACGGCGAGCATCGCGAGGCGGATCTCGACCTGATTGCTCAAGGCGTTCGGCTGATCCTGGAGGGTATCGGCGAGGATCCCGACCGCCCAGGTTTGCGAGAAACACCGCAGCGTGTGGCAGAGATGTTTGCGGAGCTTACGTCCGGGATGCGCGAGGATCCACAGCAGCACGTCATTCCTTTGCCGGGAGACAAGCACGATGAGATGGTGTTGGTAAAAGACATCAGCATCGCGTCGCTGTGTGAACACCACCTCGCACCGTTTGTTGGGAAATGTCACATTGCCTATATTCCGAAAGAAGGACGGATTGTTGGTCTTTCAAAGCTGGCGCGGCTGGCAGAGGCGTTCTCACGGCGGTTGCAACTACAGGAACGGCTCACCACGGATATTGCAAACACTCTTTACGAAGGCTTGAAGCCTGTGGGAGTTATGGTGGTGATTGAGGCTGAGCATACGTGCATGACGCTGAGGGGCGTCAGGAAGGCTGGTGCACGGACGATCACGTCGGCTGTTCTCGGTGGTTTTCGCAACGACCCGCGCACCCGCGCCGAAGCCATGGCACTTATCACTGGAGAGAAGTGAGCATTGGCTGTCTCGTTAAGACAAAAACCATTGGACATTTGTCATTGGACATTTGACATTGGACATTTGACATTTGACATTTGTCATTTAGTGTTTCACTTCGTACTTCGTTAGTGTGAATTTCGTGGATATCTTTCGTCACGTAAAGGACGATCTACTAAAACACACGAATCGGAAGTACTAAATGTCAAATGTCAAATGTCCAATGACAAATGTCAAATATCAAATATTAAGTATTGACTGCTCCGAGGATGGAAACCTTCTACATAACAACTCCCATTTACTACGCCAACAGTCTTCCTCACCTGGGCCACTTGTACACCATGATTGTGGCCGACGCTGTTCACCGCTACAAAGAACAACGCGGAATCGAAACCTACTTTCTCACCGGCACTGACGAACACGGCATCAACATCGAACGCGCCGCAGAACGCGCCGGCCGCACGCCTCAGGAGCAGGCCGATGACGTCGTCAGTTACTTCACGACTATGACCGCAGCGTTTGGTCTAGATACGGCGCACGATGGTTACGACATTTTCATGCGCACAACGTACCCGTTTCATGCCGAAGGGGTAAGTCACTTTTGGCGCCAGGTCGCGAAATCCAAAACGCCAAAAGGACGCGAGGCGATTTACAAGGGCCACTACGAAGGCTGGTTTTGTGCCCCGTGCGCCGCATACAAAACGGAAGACGAATACATAAAAGCAAAGCAGGAAGGCGCGCCGCCTTTTTGCTTGATCCACGAGACACCGCTCGATCGCGTGTCGGAGGAGAGTTACTTCTTTCGTCTTTCGGATTTTGGCGACGCGCTCCTGGAGCTATACGAAACCCGGCCCGACTTTATTCGTCCGGAGTCTCGCCGGAATGAGGTCATGAGTTTCGTACGGGGCGGATTGCAGGATCTTTCGGTGAGTCGACTCCAAACTTCTGTGCATTGGGGAATTCCAGTTCCTGACGATCCTGCACACACGATTTATGTTTGGTTTGATGCTTTAACGAACTACATCACTGCGATCGGGTATGGCAACGAAGAGCGACAACGAGCGATAGGCTTCGAGAAATTCTGGCCAGGGATGCACTTCGTCGGCAAAGACATTCTGCGTTTTCACGCTATCTTCTGGCCGGCGTTTCTAATGGCCGGTGGAGTCGAACAGCCGCGTGGAATCGTTGCGCATGGCATGTGGGTGGACCAGGACGGGCGCAAGATGTCCAAGACGTTGGGAAACACCATCGAGCTGGACGTCCTGCACAGGCATTTTACGATTGATGCGATTCGTTACTACTGCCTGCGCGAAATGGTTTTTGGACAAGACGGGCGTTTCGGATATGAAACTTTAATCGAGCGCACCAACAGCGATCTGGCAAACGGTCTCGGCAATCTATCAAGCCGGACGTTGACGATGATTGCGCGTTATTGCGACGGGCGAGTTCCGTCAGGCAAAATTTCGGACGACAAACTCTTAATGGCGAAGCGCGTAGGTTTTGATACCGACGAAACGACAGTGTCAGGCTTCGTCGAAAACATGCGCGACCAGTTTCTCTTGCATTTTGATAACTTCGCCTTTAGCCGGGCGCTTGAAGCTGCATGGGCCATCATTGTTCGCACAGATCGAATGATCACGGAATCAAAACCATGGGACCTGGCGAAGGACGAAAACCAGCAGCAAACGTTGCACGCTCTATTGTATCGAGCGGCGGAAAGCCTCCGATGGTTGGTTGTTCTGCTCTACCCCATCATGCCGGAAGCGACGAAGCGCATTTATGGGCAGCTTGGCCTGACGAATTCGCTTGCCCAGTTGAATCCAGCCGAATTGAAATGGGGCGAGTTACCAGAAGGCACGAGTATTGGGGAGGTCGAGCCCGTTTTTCCCCGTTTGGATAAGGGGAAAATCATCAGCGAGATTAAGAAGGGTCCTTCCGGTACACATGCTACGGAAGCGGATGCGGTGCCGGGTACTGCTATCCGCGCTGAGACCAAACCGCCGGCACCGATGAAAGGCGCTACCGAAGCGGACGCGGTGCCTGCCACCGCAGCCGTTGTTACTGCCGAGAGGCAGGTTGCCCCTGGCGATAGCGACCGTCTTGTCAGTACCGGGAGCGGTAGCGACCGGGTTCAAACGGAAGGCCTGATCGACATCACGGACTTTGCTAAGGTCGAGCTACGCGCGGGAGAAGTTCTAACTGCGGAGCGCATTCCGAAGGCAGATAAACTGTTGTTGCTAACGGTCGACATCGGGGAGCCGAAACCGCGCCAGATTCTGGCCGGGATCGCCGAACACTACGAGCCAAGCCAAATGGTAGGACGTAAGATCGCAGTCGTAGCGAACCTGAAACCTCGCAAACTCCGCGGCTACGAATCTCAGGGGATGCTGCTGGCTGCTTCAGTCGGAGATGAAGGGCGACCGGTCATTGCAACGTTCACCGAGGATGTCCCCAACGGCGCCCGCCTGAAGTAAAAATCTTGCTGCAAATACAACCTCAGCGGTGTTTCCTTCATTAAAGTAGAATACCGATCCGGAGATTACGCAGATTAAAAAATCTTAGCGGAGTTGAAATAATTAACGAATAAATGAACATCGAGGCCGGAACTCGGATAGGTCGATATGAGGTTCAGTCTCTGCTTGGGCTCGGAGGCATGGGAGAAGTGTATCGAGCGCTCGATACCGAGTTGAACCGGCCGGTCGCTCTGAAATTTTTACCCGCCGAGTTTGCGCTGCACCCGAATCGCATGAAGAGGTTCATCCAGGAAGCACGCGCGACCTCCGCACTAAATCATCCGAACATCATCACTGTCTATGACATCGGCCGAGTTGGTGATGACGAGTTTTCGCCGCCTTACTTTGCAACTGAGTTCATCGAAGGCGTCACCCTCAAAGAATATCTCATCAATCAAAGGCTGAAGCTCAGCGATGTTCTCGACATCGCCAGTCAAATCGCTTCGGCGCTGGTAGCCGCGCACGCGGCCGGCATCATTCATCGCGATATCAAACCGGAAAACATCATGGTCCGCCGTGATGGCTACATTAAGGTACTCGACTTTGGTCTGGCTAAGCCGACTGAACGTAATTCCTCGTTAATCGACTCGGAAGCTCAAACGCGAGCATTTGTAGACACTGATCCAGGCACCGTGATGGGAACAGTCAGTTACATGTCTCCGGAACAGACTCGAGGAGATGAGCTCGACGCACGAACGGACATTTGGAGTTTGGGCGTAGTCATATATCAATTGGTAACCGGCCAGGTTCCATTTAGCGGGCCCACACCGAGTCACGCAATCGTTTCGATACTCGAGACGGATCCGCCGCTAATGTCCGCGACAGTTCCGGAAGTTCCCGAAGCGCTGGAATTGATTGTCGAAGAAGCGCTCAGAAAGGATCGCGAGGAGCGAATACAGACTGCGAAACAGTTGCTCGCAAGACTGCGCCGGTTGAAGCAGCGTGTGGACGCGGGAATCGTACTTGAGCACTCTGTTGCGCCGAACTACACGTCCGATCCGAGTGTGCAGCGGCAGAGCGGCTTCGGCAGCTACACGATTGGGAACAAACCTACGACCGGTGAAAGAGTAGGAGTTGCGACTGGTTCGCTCAGCCCTGCTTCAACGCTGCCGGCTTCCAGCGCAGAGTTCATTGTTAGTCAAATCAAGGAACACCGAACCGGTGCCCTGGTGCTCCTGCTTGCTGTGGGCGCACTAGTGGCTGGACTTACTTTCGGCGTCTACAAATTCGTTAGTCGAAGAGCAACGCCAGCGACTGCTTCGATGACGATGACGCGGCTGACTAACAATGGTCGTGCCTCCAACCCCGTGATGTCACCAGACGGTAAGTACGCTGCTCACGTTTTGGTCACCGGTGACAAGCGTAGCCTCGTATTGCGACAAACTGCCACCAGCAACAGCCGCGAGATCGTCCCGCCCTCTGAAGCATTTTTTGCCGGCGCCACCTTCAGTCCTGATGGGAACTATTTGCTGTATGTGAAAGCATCGCGTGGCGAGAATGTCAAAACGCTCTATCAAGTGTCGGTACTCGGCGGCGATTCGAGACAATTGATTTATGACGTTGACTCAGCGGTTTCGTTTTCTCCTGACGGAAAGAAGTTTGCATTCATACGAGGATATCTGAAAGAGGAACAAGAGGCCCTTTTCACGGCGAATGCCGACGGTTCCGGTGAAGAACGACTGATTCTGCGACGAGCGCCTGAACGAGCAACGTTTAACCGCCCTGCCTGGTCGCCCAATGGAAATGCAATTGCCTTTATTGTTAACGGCACTGACGCGCAAGGCTACTACATGAACATCGATGAGGTGCGGATTGCCAACAAAGTAGAGCGGAAGATTTCTTCCGATCGCTGGCGCAATATATCGTCCGTTGCCTGGTTAGCAGATGGCAGCGGTATCATCGCATCCGCAAGGGACCGGGCTTCGCTTGCGGGAAGTCCTAACCAGATCTGGCACATCAATTATGCGGATGGAAAAGCGCGTCGAGTCACCAACGATCTCAACTATTACACTGAATTGAGTATGGCTGCCGATGCGCCCATGATCGTCGCGTCGGTTATGAATAAAACCTCCAATATCTGGATCGTGCCTGAGGCGGACGTCAGCAAGGCTACAGTTGTCACAGCCAGCAATTTCACGGGCAATGAGGGTGTGTCGTGGACCCCGGACGGAAGGATTGTCTTTACGTCTACTGAGCGTGAGAACCGCGATATCTGGATTAGTAATGCTGATGGAAGCAACGCCAAACAGCTCACATTCGATCCGGGCGCCGACTTATACCCCTCCGTCACACCTGACGGACGGTACATCGTGTTTGAAAGTAATCGAGGAAACAGGTGGGGCATCTGGCGAATGAACATCGATGGTAGTAACCCCTTGGCATTGGTGGAAAATGCCGGGGAGTCTGGCCCTCCGATACCTACATCCGATTCGCGGTGGGTGATTTATGGAGCTGAGGAAGGCAGCGGAAAACATGGATTGTGGAAAGTATTGATCGACGGTGGAACACCGGTGACGTTAACCGACCGCCACACAGATAGTCCGACAATCTCGCCCGATGGCAAGTTCATTGCCTATTACACGCGCGCTCTGGAGATAAACTCTCCAGTGATGATTGACGTCATGCCGGTCGAAGGTGGAGCGCCACTGAAGAGTTTCCCGTCTGTTGGTGATGGACACCACTTGCGCTGGTCACCGGATGGAAGCGCGTTAGACTACGTCGAAACCAAAGAAGGTGTCTCCAACATTTGGCGAATCACACTTAAAGGTGGGCCGCCGAAGAAACTGACTAACTGGAATTCCGAACGATTGTTTGGTTTCGCCTGGTCGCCAGATGGTAAGAAACTGGCAACTGCCCGCGGCTCCTTCCAAACAGACCTCGTCCTCCTGGAGAATCTGGATCTACAACCGGCGTGATTGACGCACGGATGAACGTCAATCAGAATCTCAATGAATGTTCATTGACTCGCATGCTCACATTGATGGTCCTGAGTTTGACGCCGATCGAGAAGAGGTTATCAAGCGAGCACGCGATGCGAGTGTCTCAACGATTCTAAATGTCGGCACCGGTGATCCTCATAGTGGCGCGCTGGAACGTGCAGTCGAGCTTGCCGAACAGCACGAAGGCATCTACACAGCGGTCGGAACTCATCCTCATGATGCCAAACTCTACGACGATAAAGCAGAAGAGAAGATTAAAGGTCTGATCAAGAGCCCACGTGTGGTCGCGTGGGGTGAGATTGGATTGGACTTTCATTACGATCACTCCCCACGCGACGTGCAGAGGGAAGTCTTCCGGCGCCAGCTTCGTGCAGCCCGCGAGCACTCCTTACCCGTTATCGTTCACACCCGGGAGGCTGAAGAAGATACGGTTGAGATACTCCGGTCGGAATGGGCAGGCTCGAAGTTGGCGGGAGTTATGCATTGCTTCAGTGGCAGCGCTCGTTTGGCCGAGCAGTGTCTGGAACTGGGCTTCATGATTTCTTTCTCGGGTATTGTCACGTTCAAGAAAGCGGAGGAGCTGCGAGCAATTGCGCTCGATGTGCCCATTGAGCGACTACTGATGGAGACGGATTGTCCTTATTTGGCGCCGGTGCCGTACCGTGGAAAGCGTAATGAGCCGGCGTATGTGGTTGAAGTGGCGCGCTGCCTGGCTGAGTTGCGAGGGATATCGCTCGAAGAGCTGGCCGAGGCAACGAGCGAGAATTTCCGAACGACCTTTGCGACAAGTTTCACAAGATGACAATTTGATGCTATTCTCACCTTGAGCTTCCAACTGACCGAGATACGTTGGATCGAACAGTGCACACTGTAGAACACAGCGCCGTGCTTGAAGATGTGAGGCTAACCGCCAAACGAATCTTCTCGCTCATCGCGTCCGAGTTGGGCCAAGTTGAGGCGGAGTTCGAGCGCCAAGCCCGATCCAATATCCAGGTCATAACTTACCTCGGCGACTATTTGCGTGCGTCCGGAGGCAAACGTGTTCGCCCCGCGCTGACAATCCTTGCCAACTACGCTGTTGGCGGCGACGGCTCCAGCTTCAACTCAATTCGCATGGCCACCGTGATGGAGTTCTTGCACACGGCAACGCTGGTCCATGACGACATCATCGACGGCTCCGATACACGACGTGATCGTCCGACTGTCAATGCTCTCTTTGGCAACGAGACGGCCGTGTTAATGGGCGACTGGCTGTATATGTCAGCTTTTGAAACCAGCCTGGCCGAGAGATCTCTTCCGATTCTTGACATCCTGACTGCTGTCACGCGGAAGATGACGGAAGGCGAACTGATGCAGTTAACGCTCTTGGGGCATACGGACGTTTCCCAGTCGCAGTACCTGAACGTGTTGCAGCGCAAGACAGCTTATCTGTTCAGTGCCTGCTGCGAAGTCGGCGCACTGCTTGGCGGTGCGAGCGACGGAGATCGGGAATCACTCCGCGATTACGGCAGAAATCTTGGAACGGCGTTTCAACTCATCGATGACTTGCTTGATTTCACGGCCGATGGTGAGGCTCTCGGCAAAGCAGCGGGAGTTGATCTGCTGTCAGGGAAGGTCACACTACCGCTGATTTACCTCATGGAGAGCGACAGCTCTTCCCGCGCGATGATTGAGACAGTCATAAAGGAACGCAATTACGAAAGCGTATCGCGCGAAGACCTGCTGGCGGCTGTTCAACGTGTCGAGGGTTTGGAGCGTGCGAAGGAGCGGGCAAACGACTTCGCCGAGTCCGCGCGCTCCTGCCTGGACAGCCTTCCAGACTCTGACTATTGCGATGCGCTGCGCGCGATTCCCACCTACGTCCTCGACCGCGACAGATAACATTTGTCACTTGCCTTTGCCATTAGAGGCGACGCTCTAGTGTCATTTCGTGTGTTTTAGAGTGATTTCGTGGATCGTCTTTCCGTGGCCTCCTAAAAAGATGATCCACGAAACGACACGAAATAAAAAAGCAGGAAATCACACGCTTTCACAAAACTATTGTGGATTTCCTCATTTGCCTTTAACATCGCGCGGTGATGGAGCGGCCCACTGAAAACCTTCTGTCTCGTCTTGAGCAAAGCCTGCGGCAATCCCGCGCAGCCCGAATGCACCTCGCAGCTCGGCTTCGAGAACTGGAAGCGGAGGCCGATGCCGTGCGCGCCGAGTTAGCCGAGATGGACACGCTGGCGAGCCAGACCGAAGCCGCGATCTACCGTCTGTTGTCCTCGGTCCTTGCTTCTAGCAACCTCGCGGCGCACCTGCCGTCCGATGCTGAACTGGAAGCCGCGATGCGGTACTCGTCGCCAACTGGCCGAGGCATTCAGCCGCTTGACGCCAGGCGCCAACAGATTCCGACTATTCGCAACGATATCCAGGCAGTTAGCGACCGGTTCCTCGATCGGACCATACCGCAAGCCGTGACGTTGTTATTACGAGAAGAGGGCGCTCCACTTCACGTGAATGAAATCTACAATCGTCTGCTGGAGGGAGGCTTCAGGTTCACCGGTCAGAATCCGACCATCAGTATCGCAGTTTCACTAAACCGAAATACGCGCTTCCGCAAAGTCGCACCCGGCACGTTTGACCTCATGATCCGCGACGCATCTAAGGCATCCTAACTATTTGCCATTTGTCATTGGACATTTGGCATTTGTCATTTAAAAGTCATGGATCGCTTTCCGGTTTGCGACATTTACCGTACCTCATTTTTATCCGGTTCATTGCGTGATTCGGTCAATCTCCTACACAAATGACAAATGACAAATGTCCAATGACAAATGTCAAATGATTTGAGCCTGACTACGGTAAGATACTCCTCCAATGCGCGCGATGATCCTTTCAGCAGGCTATGGCACTCGCCTGTGGCCCTTAACTGAAGACCGCACCAAGCCCGCTATTCCCATCCTTGGGAAACCACTCGTTGGTTACGTCGCCGAGTACCTCGCTCGCTACGGTTGCGACGACATACTCGTCAACCTTCATCATCGTCCCGACTCTGTTCGCGACGCACTCGGTGACGGTAGTAAATTTGGAGTTAAGCTTCAGTACGTAGAAGAGCCCGTGATACTTGGAACCAGTGGCGCGCTCGATAACGCACGCGACCTTCTGAAAGGCGAAACATTCGTTGTAGTCAACGGGAAGATCATCACGGACATCGATCTCGATGCGGCTCTTGTTACGCATCGGCGTACGGGCGCCATCGCCACGCTGGTACTGCTGCCCAACATTGCATGCGAACGCTTCACCGTAATCGAGACCGCGGAAGGATGCCTCACGCGCTTTGGCGCCATGCCAATTGTGGCTGACTACGCCGGTAAAGACGCGCCTTTGATGTTCACCGGTATTCATATTCTCGAGCCCGCGATATTTGACTACATTCCACGCGGCGTTTTTTCCGACTCAGTAATGGACGTCTATCCGCAGGCGATGGCAAACGGCAATCGCATATCTGTCCACATTGCAGAAGGGAAGTGGTATGAGCTTTCCACGCTTCAACGGTATCTCGCCATTAGTCTGGCGTTGCTCGCGGAAAGAAATGAGAACAATTGGGCCGGCGCCGGTTCTCTCATTTCCCCGGGAGCAGAAGTTAGTCAAGTCATACTGTGGGACCGCGCCAAAGTTGCTCCTGGCGCTCAAGTCAGACGCGCCGTGCTGGGCGACGACGTTCAGATTCCTGGTGGGGAAATTATTGAAGACGCCGTCGTGGTAAGAAAATCACTCGTTGCTGGCAAAACGCCTCCAGCCAAAGCGTTAAAAGGAGAGTTTCGAGGAGATAATTTTGTCGTGCCTTTGACGCAGTGATACAATTCGCAATTTACTACGACGAATCTGGCGGGACCAGCGAAGTCCCGCTTGTTTTTAACGTGGTACCTCGGCATCTGGATCCCTTCAAAAATGAGTTCAGCAAAACTTGTGACTGCCAGCGTTTTCGAAATCCAGCCTGCTGACCGGCTCTTGAGATTTCTCGAGGACCGCGGGATTGTGCAGAAGGGTGATAACGCGCGCATAATCGCGCTGACTCCGGATGCGTCTACGAGAAACTACTTTCGCATCCCCTGGCAAACGGGCAAGGCGGTGGCTGCGGTTTATCCGGAAGCATTTGACCCGGATTTTCATCCGTACCTGGACATCACCAATCTATTCCTGAAAAGCGACATACCCGTGCCTGAAGTTTATGCGGTTGACGGCGCGAGAGGCATCATCGTGCAGGAGGACTTAGGTGACCGGCAGCTGTGTAAGGTTTATGAAGTTGCAACGCAAGAGGAATGCGAAGAGTACAAGGAAGAAGCGATCGCTATCATCGCGCGCATTCAAAAGGCAACTGAGTCAGCTCGCCAATTGAACTCCATCTCGAGTCGTCTTGCTTTTGATGAAGCCAAGCTATCCTGGGAGCTCGACTTCTTCATGAGCCACTATTTCCAAAGCCTGCGCGGTGAAACCTTACGCCACGCTGAGGCTGCCGAGTTAAAGGCGGAGCTGAACGATATTGCTTGTGAGTTATCGGCAGCGCCGCGCGTGCTCTGCCATCGCGACTTCCACACGGCCAATCTGATGCTTGATAGTAGTCACCGTTTGCGTGTTGTGGATCATCAGGACGCGCGCATGGGTCCCGCAAGCTATGATTTGGTATCGCTACTGCTGGATCGCCAACCTGCCCCACCATCGCTGGCCGAGCTGCGAGCCCACAGACTTCTCTTGCTAGAGGAGCGGCGAATGCATGGTCTCGACGCAATCGATCCCGATGATTTTGCGCGCGAGTTCAGGCTGATGACTATACAGAGGGGCCTAAAAGCTGTTGGCACCTTCTCGTATCAAACGGCAGTGTGCGATCGCGGAGCTTTTTACGAACATTTCATTGAACCGACTTTTGAGATCGTCCTGCAGGCCGCGGAATGGCTGGAGCGTTTTCCAGTGTTGCGCAGGATGATCGGCGAACGAATGGAAAAGAACTGAATTTACAGATGGCTACGGAATCAACTTCACTCGAAGCAACCACCGGCACTCAAACTTCAATCTCGCAGCTTTCAAAGCATGTAGGCAAAGAGGTCGTACTCAAAGGCTGGCTCTACAACCTGCGTTCGAGCGGGAAGATTCTTTTCCCTCAACTGCGCGACGGCACAGGAATCGTGCAATGCGTCGTGATGCGGAACGCTGTTACACCTGAGCTTTGGGAAAGTCTCAAGGGCTTGGGCCAGGAATCTGCGCTTTCCATCCGCGGAACCGTGCGAGCAGACGCCAGAGCGCCGGGTGGTTACGAAATCGACGTCGTCGATGCCGAGGTGCTTCAGGCCGTCCAAAACTATCCGATTACTCCAAAAGAACACGGCACTGAATTCCTGATGGACCAGAGGCATCTGTGGCTGCGTTCGCGCAGGCAGCACGCCATCCTAAAGGTACGTCACACGGTTGTGCAGGCTGTTCGTAGTTTTCTCGACAACGACGGCTTTACTCTCCTTGACGCGCCGATACTGACGCCTGCTGCGTGCGAAGGAACGACTACGCTCTTTGAAGTCGATTATTTTGAAGACGAAAAGGCATACCTGACGCAGTCAGGACAGCTTTACAACGAAGCAACTGCGGCAGCATTCGGCAAGGTCTATTGTTTTGGTCCAACTTTTCGCGCCGAAAAATCGAAGACACGTCGACACCTAACCGAGTTCTGGATGGTTGAGCCTGAAATGGCTTACGCCACGCTCGAAGACGTGATGTCGCTCTCGGAGCGATTCCTGTCACATATTGCTGCGCGAGTTCTTGAGGATCGCGGCGAAGAGCTGAAAGTTTTGGAGCGGGATACGTCGAAACTTGAGTCGATCACGACTCCTTTTCCGCAATTGCATTATGACGATGCGGTGAAGATGCTGCATGAAGGTTATGCGGCGGGCACATTGGAAACAAAGTTCGAGTGGGGCGGCGACTTTGGAGCCCCAGATGAAACGTACTTGTCGAGCAAGTTTGATAAACCGATCATGGTCCATCATTATCCGGCGGCGGTGAAGGCGTTTTATATGGCTCGCGATCCTGAGCGCCCTGAGCTCGCGCTGGGAGTTGATGTACTGGCGCCCGAAGGTTACGGGGAAGTGATCGGCGGCGGTGAGCGTGCTACTTCTCTCGAGTTTTTACAACAACAGATCGCCTTGCACGAGCTGCCGCAGGAGGCATTTGAGTGGTACCTCGATCTGCGCCGCTACGGCAGTGTCCCACACGCCGGCTTCGGAATGGGGATCGAACGATGTACAGCATGGATGTGCGGCATTGAGCACATTAGAGAAACGATTCCTTTTCCACGCATGCTCTATCGCATTCGACCGTAGGCAAATTCGCCGACAGAATTCAGCCAATGACAAACGACAACTCGGAACGTATCGTCACGATCTTTGGAGGCTCAAAGTGTAGCGAGCCCGATCTCGAATACGCTCACGCACAGCGCGTCGGTGCCTTGCTCGCACGAGAAGGCTACACGATCTGCACGGGCGGCTATCTCGGGGTTATGGAAGCCGCCAGTCGTGGAGCTCATGAATGTGGCGGTCGCGTGCTGGGCATCACGCTCAACCAGTTCAAATCTGAGCCAAATCGGTACCTCACCGATAAAGTCGCGACCCCTCATTTCTATGAGCGTTTGCAGCGATTGATAACCCGCTCCGTAGGCTTTGTCGCCATTCGCGGTGGCATGGGCACGGTGACGGAGATATCTCTCGTCTGGAATAAAATGCAAACAGGCGTTCTTGGCCCGCGTCCGCTGGTGCTGCTCGGACCGTGTTGGCCGCCCATCGTGAAGGCATGGCAGGAACACCTCGCCGTGAGCGACAAGGACATAGCCGCTCTCGATTTTGCGAATACACCCGAAGAAGCAGTCGCAATTATTAAAGAAAAGTCTCAAGGAGTAATTCTATGAATTGTCCGAAGTGCGGCGCACAATTGATGGACAACGCGAGTTTTTGTGGTGCTTGCGGTCAGCGTTTGAACGTCACTGCTCATGCGGGGGTTGGAGCTAGCGCTGCCGCACCGGTTGGGGCTGGAGCCGCCGGCGGAATCCATATTGACGAAGATTCAAGAGGACAGGGGCGCGGCTATAGCTATGAAGTTCTTCATCAGCCATCCTTCTCGCTGGCCGTAGTTAAACTACAACCTGAACAATCGATTCAGGCCGAAGCTGGAGCAATGGTGTCGATGTCGGCTAACATCGACTTGCAGTCGCAGATGAAGGGTGGTCTTTTCGGAGCGATTAAGCGAGCAGCGGGAGGTGAATCTGCGTTTGTATCCACATTTACGGCTCGCGGGGGGCCGGGTGAGGTGACATTTGCTCCCGGAGCTCCGGGTGACATCGCCGCAATCGAGCTCAGTAACCAGTCATTCTTCGTGCAGTCCAGTTCGTATCTCGCGGGTGACGCCAGCCTAACGGTCGACACAAAATGGGGCGGCGCCAAGTCTTTCTTCGGCGGCGAAGGACTCTTTGTCTTACTCGTTCAGGGCCAGGGTTTGCTACTTGTTTCGTCTTTCGGAGCGATTCACCGAAAGCGTTTGCAACCGGGTGAGCGCTATGTTGTGGACACGGGCCACTTAGTAGCATGGGAAGGAACAACCCAGTACACTCTGAGGAAAGCCGCGTCCGGCTTTTTCCGCAGCATGATGAGCGGAGAAGGCATCGTCGCAGAATTTATGGGCCCCGGAGAGCTTCTGATTCAAACACGCAACCTGGCGGCTCTCGCTGGTTTGTTAAAGCCGTTCTTTCCTTCGCAAGGCGGAGGCAGCGGATTCAACCTTAATCTCGGCGGATAGCTTCTTTTATGCAAATCGAGCCCTTTACAGACACGTTAGCGGCCCGCAGCGCTACAAACCTGTCACCCGGCAGAACCGTCAGGGTTCTGGGAGTGCCGCTGGCGTACGGCGCGAGCATGGCGGGAGTCGACATGGGCCCGGCCGCTTTGCGTGTCGCGAGGTTGGACGAAAGGATTGCTGCGTTAGGTTACGAGGTGTTCGATAACGGCGATATCCGTGTGGAACGTCCCAAGTCACGACCAAGCGCTGGCGACAACCTGAAGTACGTTAATGAAATAACTGCAGCCTGTGAACAACTTGCCAAAGAAGTTTCGTCAATTCTTGCTTCAGGCGAGCTGCCGATAATCCTTGGCGGAGATCATTCCATAGCAATTGGTTCTATTACTGGCGTAGCGTCCCGGTGCCGCTCCAAGGGTGAAACTTTTGGTTTGATCTGGTTTGACGCTCACGCCGACATGAACACACCAGAGACGACACCGTCGGGGAACATACACGGCATGCCATTGTCCGCGCTGTTAGGTTACGGCGCGCCCGAGTTAACCAACGTGGGTGGGTTCTCTCCAAAGCTTGATCCTAAATTGTGTGTTCACGTCGGAGCTCGGGACATCGATCGCGGCGAACGCGAACTCATCCGCAAACTTGGAATGCGATTCTTCACCATGCGTGACATTGATGAGCGAGGGATGCGTGCATGCATGGACGAGGCGATCTCCATTGCCTCAAGAGGTTCCGCCGGCTATGCCGTGACATTCGATGTCGATGCACTTGATCCTGGTGACGCACCAGGTTCGGGCACGCTCGTACGCGGTGGACTCACTTATCGTGAAGCTCACCTGGGCATGGAAATGATCGCGGAAGCAGGCGGTATGATTTCACTCGAAGTTGTTGAGATCAATACGGCGCTGGATATCAACAATAAGACCGCTGAACTCGGAGTCGAATTGATTCTGTCCTCACTAGGTAAGACGATTCTTTAGTAGTACGGGAGTAAGAGTTGGGGAAGAAAGTTCGGATAGGGGTGATTTTTGGTGGACGATCCGGCGAACACGAAATCTCGATCCGTTCAGCTCGTGCCGTAGTCGAAGCGATCGATCGAAAGAAATACGAAGTTATTCCAATTGGAATTACCCGAGAAGGGAAGTGGCTCTCGCCTCCCGAGGCCGCTCGACTCTTACCTGACAGTACTCGATCTTTATTGCCGGTCGCTAACGCAGAAGTTAACGGCGACGTAGCTATTCTTGGCGATCCCACGCATCAGGGACTCATGCTGTTTAGCAGAAATGGGCCATCCGCTTCACCTGAGCCACTCGATATTGTGTTTCCCTTGCTTCATGGCCCATATGGAGAAGACGGAACACTGCAGGGGCTGCTGGAGATGGCGAGAGTTCCTTATGTAGGTTGCGGCGTTCTCGCATCAGCTTGCGGCATGGACAAGGTGGCAATGAAACAATTGTTCCGTCAGGCTGGGCTGCCTATCTGCAAGTACATTTGGTTCCTGCGCTCGCACTGGCGCAATAGTCCTACCAGCGTAATCCGGCAAGTGACTCGACAGCTAGGTTTTCCATGTTTTGTGAAGCCGGCGAATCTGGGTTCGTCCGTCGGTGTTTCGAAAGCTACTGATAAAGCTTCACTCGCGAAGTCGATCGAGCTGGCAGCCGAGTATGATCGAAAAGTAATTGTTGAAGAAGCTCTTGATGCTCGAGAGCTTGAGTGCGCAGTTCTGGGGAATGATGCTCCGCAGGCAAGCTTACCAGGTGAATATGTCGTCTATAACGAGAGTGCTCGATTTCTCGACTACACCGAGAAGTACGACAACACAGGGCACGTCAAATTTGTAGTGCCTGCACCCGTCTCAAAGTTGTTAATCTCGCGGATTCAACGCATGGCACTACAGGCATTTCAGGCAGTCGACGGCGCAGGTCTGGCAAGAGTGGATTTTTTCCTGCTGCGAAAGGATCAGCGGCTGTTGGTGAATGAACTGAACACGATGCCTGGTCTCACTGAGGTTTCAGGCTATCCGAAGATGTGGCATGCGTCGGGACTTTCATTTCCGCAGGTCATCGACCGATTGGTCGAGCTCGCGTTCGAACGCCACCGCGACAAGTCAGATATTAGAGTCGGCCGATGATCACCCTTTTCGCGCTCGATAACCTTTCCGCGTTCTTACAACGAGATCTTCACGTGACAGTTTAACTTCAAGCGCTCGCCATTTACCGTCTCGCGCTTGATTCGGAGGCCGGTAAGCGATCGTGTACTGATGGCCTAACTCTTCGGCGATGCTCGCAAACGCATCTCTCATGGCCGGCCCACCGGGCGTTGCAACAAAACGGCCGCCGGTCTTCTCAGCAAAATTCCTAAGCACCACTGCGCTTTGCTGATTGCGCGGCCCGCCCATGGGTGCTGACATGTCTACCGCATAGATGTTCGCGCCAACCGTGAGTGCAGCCTCAAGAGCTTTTTCGGATGATGCTTTACTGAAGGTATCCATCCCGTCCGACAGAATTACGATTGCCTTGCGTGCTTCCTCGCGTTCGGCCAACGACTTTGCGCCTTCGATAATTGCGTCGTAAAGAGTCGTCATACCTTTTGCTCGAATGCCAAATGCCATCGGGGCGAGATCTCGTCCACCAGAGAACGGTTGCAGTTGTTCGACTTTAGAATCGAAGCGATAAACGGCTGCGACATCCTCAGGACGCAGTCCATCCAGAAATCGAATGGCTGCTGATCGGCCGAGAGATAATTTCGTCTCCATACTGCCTGAGGTATCAAGAAGGACTACGGAAGCGAAAGGCGCCTCTTGAACACTAAAACTCGAGATCAGTTTCCCTGGGATCTCTTTACCGTCTTCGTAGACCTTGAAGTCTACCAACCGAAGTCCTGGCACGTATGCGCCTGCTTTATTCGTGACCGTAACGTTGAGGACGACTAGATCGGTCGTGACGCGGACGACATCATCGTCATCCTGTGCCATGCTTGTGACGGGAAGAAGGAGAAGGGCACTAAACAGCGGGAGCACTCTTAACAGCAGTTTGAACGAGGGCGTACTATTAAGCTTTGAACTCAAGAATTATCCCTTGCGAAAGAAACCACGGGCGATGCGAATTAGTTCAAGTAATACATTAGCCTTATCGATAGTCACCGCAGAAACGACTTGTCTCGGGGTCTGCTGAACCTTCTCGTTAAGTGAGGCTGAAACCTTCGCGATACAGTCAATTGCTTCAGCGAGGTCCCCCGGTTTTTTCAGTACAGGCTCTTCATCATCTTCACCGCCGGCTTCTTCGCGAATTTTATTCGCCAGCTTTTCGAGCCGTTCGAGCTTTTTCAGATCATCGCGGTCAAGCGTCTGCTTTTGCTTAAATGATGAGGCTAGATCCTTCCCAAGTTTTGAGGCCTCCTGCGCGCGATCCAGATTCTGCTTATGCTCGCGTTCTGCGTATCTAATCTCACGCTTGACGCGCATTTCCTCGGCCATTGGGTTATTGGCCGACTGGTTGTCTTCAGTTCCAACCGCACTCTTGTCCGCACCGATTGAGATGCTGGAATTCGTTCTGGAAGACTGAGCGAAGGTTGATGAAGATGAAGTGACGAGCACGATTACGAAGGCTACCGTAACCGCGGTCGAAATAGCTCTCAGCAAATCTCTAATCACTCCCTGAACCAATTCTTCGAGCTTGAGCGCCAGGCTGTCTGGGCGACCTCGCCCGACCCAGTGGGACGATGTTAAGCTTCCGTTGGTTGTACGGCGGCTTTGGATTCGACTGGCCTAGGGTTCTTCAAGCAGCGCGTTAATTATCGTCGCGCCGACGTTTAAACAACAACTTGAGCAACAATTATCCAGCGGCGCTGCGACTTAATGCAAAGCGTCAGGTCTCTTTTACGGAACCCGAGCTGGATTGTCGGGTGAGTTGAGAAACTCGCCGCCCTTACCCCGTGGCCGCGGCACAACCACGACTTTTGGTTCAATCTTTTCGGGCGGCCGTTTCTGACCAGGGCCGGTTGTGTAGGCGATCAGGTTCGAGTCGCCAGTTCGCAGATTTACGAGGCGAACTGAACTGTAATCGGCAGCGGGCATTTTCACCATGTATCGCCCTTCCTGTTGCGGCTCGAGCTCCGCCGGCTCAATCGGCGCAGAAATTTGGTCGATTGTCGCGTCCTTTCGCCTTCTAAGCTCCAATCCCACGGAAAGGCCGGTGAGTTTTTCACTGGAAATGTTTTGAACGGTGCCTCCAATGGTGGTCTGCCCGCCTTTTAAGAGCGCTTCATCGACCAGGATATGAGCTTTGGCCGGCCCCTTGGGGACATTCGGGTCGATCTCTGCTTGCGCCTCCGCGGCGGCCTGCGCTTTGACCTGCTGTGTATGCCTGCGCCGCAGATAGGTATAGCCAGCTATGACGATAGCCGTAACGGCAATTGCACAGATAACAGCGACGAGCTTCCGGCTTGCCGGCTGCTTCTCCTCAATTAGGAGTTCGGTGTGGGATGAATCGGTCAGCATTTTTTCAACAATTACAGTTAATGAATTACCTTAGCTCTAAGACTCTAAGGTGTGGGAATGGTTCGGCCCGGAGGTGGCGCACCGGTAATCGCTGTGATCAGCGCTGCCAAAAACTCCTCTTCCGCGAGCCCGCGGCTCGGCAGCGTAACCCACTCTGCGCCTGTCGCTCCATCTGTTCTTCCTTCGACCTTGGCGTTCACTGAGACATTCGCGGCGGTACCGTCAATTGGCTGAACCTCGACTGTCAGCGTATACCGCCCTCTCGTCCAGCCTCGGGTATCTGTTACCGGCGTGTCGGCATATCTACTGATCTCTGACGTTGAAACAACAGCGCCCTTAATAAATGTGTATGGCTGGCTGACGATGATGCCCTCTGCTGGCCTCGATGCTGTCTCGTCGACCACGAGTTTTTGATCGCGCATCACCTGCTCCACGGCCGTAAGGATTGCATCACGGCGGGCCGCGATGCGGGACGGATTGGGAATTGGCGGAACCTCAGGCGTGCGGCCCTTGCCAAAGTCCATGCCTCGGCCCGTTCCGACGTCTGTTTTAGTTCCGTTGTTCGCGGGCGTTCGACTTGCGCCGGTGTCGCGCACCCGTTCGTTACTCTTATCTATTCCTTTGCCCTGCGCGAAAGCCGATGACACGGAACACGCAAAAATTACAAATGCGATTGCTAAGCGGAACATGTTGCACACCCTTTTCTCAAAACGAACCATTACGCCGAGGGGCTGACTGAAACGAGAATAGTTTAGCTTGTCGTAGAACGCGATTCAATTTAGGAAGTGCCACGTTGCATTATACGCGCGCCAGAGGCGCGCAATATGGTAGCCAGGGGCAAGCTCTGAGCGCAGCGAAGAGCGCCGCCCCTGGTACTGTTAATAAATAATATCTAGCTCTGAAAGAGCGACAGAATTTTGCGTGTATATTTTTCTTTCGCACTTTCAGTGCTTGTTTTTTTTTCTATGCCTGGTCCAGGGGCGTCGTGCTTCGCTGCGCTCAGCACTTGCCCCTGGCTAACTTCTCTCGCGCCTTCAGCGCGAAACTCGATAATTTCACTGCGCGCTTCTTTCGTCTGCTTATTCGCGAGCCCTCTCAAGTTCCCTTTGTTGTTCCCAACGTCGAAGAGCTTCAACTCCACGCCCAAACTCACTTTCACTTGAATAGAAGTTATGCGCTCCATCGTTACGCGAAGGCTCACGCACGTAATACAAGTAATCAGTTTCAGCAGGATGCACTGCCGCCAACAATGCGCTTTCACCCGGAGAAGCGACCGGTCCCGGCGGTAGTCCTATTATGAGACGAGTGTTATAAGGAGACCGTCGCTCGACATCACTCTTGTAAACTCTGCCGTCGTTGCGCCACTTGCCCTCGAGCTTTGATGCGTAAACGACGGTAGAGTCAACTCCCAGCGGCATGTCTCGTTTGAGGCGGTTATAAATTACTGACGCAATCACTGGCCGCTCGCTTTCAAGCTTCGCTTCTGTCTCGATCAATGAAGCAATGGTTACGATTTCGCGATGCGACATTCGCATCGTAAGCGACATGTTGGTCCAATCTGCTTTCCACACGGCTCGAAATCGCTTGACCATCATCTCGATGAACTGCGCCGGTAAAGTGTCAGGAGGAAATTCGTAAGTATCAGGGAACAGGTATCCCTCGAGATTCTTGGCTCGCGGATCGAGATCCTGGATGAGACTCGTGTCATCCATCAGTGTCAACGCTGAACTCGCCTCAGCCAACTTAAACTCCGGTACTTTAGCCATCGCGTTGGCGATGTCCCATCGAGTCCAACCTTCGACAATTGTCAATCGCAGTAGTCGTCGTTCTCCCGATTGTAATTTCGCTATTACGCGGCGGGGAGAAATCGGTGAAGGGAAGTCGTATTCGCCCGCCTTAAATTGTTTGCCGATTCCAGTGAGTTTGAGATAAGCGAGTACCGGCAGCTCGTGCTTGATTACCCCAGCCTCAGCCAGTTTGGTAACGATGGCGGCCGGTGAAGATCCTTTTGGAATTTCAATGTAGTGGCCACTCATCGAGTGATAAACGGGTGTGCGTAACGTTTGGTACGCCCAGAACACGGTCCCTAGTGCTGCGAGGATGATGATTGCCGCGGTTATTAAGAGTAATCGTTTCACGCTTCCGTTGAGTCTTGCGAGTCTCCTTCCATTCGGGGTACCAGGAGTCGGCGTTGGCTGCCCGCCAGAAAGTCGGTCAGTATTATTGCCGCAGACTGGCAGTCAATCAGGCCTGGAATTTCGCGCGCAGTATAACCGGCCGATCGAAGTTGCTCCTCAGCCTCAATGGATGTCAACCGCTCGTCCTGCAAATAAACGGGTATTTCGAGCGAACGCGCGAATTTTGTGGCCGTTTTTTGGATCTCAAGCGCCGCAGAACCCTCACTTCCGTCCATGCTTAATGGCAAACCAATTACAAGGGTTCTCGCGTCAAAGCGCTTTGATAATTCGGAAATGTCATGAAGCAGGCGCTTCCAGCTTGAACGGACAAGCGTTGGCAGCTTGGTTATTGAAATAAGCTGCGAGTCAGAGACGGCCACGCCCACTCGCTTTTGACCAAGATCGAGTGCCAGGACTGGCCCCTCTGGAGTCTCTTTTATTCCTGCTTCATTCACGAACCACGAAATATCACGAAAAATGTTGTTGCTTCGGGTCGCTTCAATCAACAACTTCGCTTCGTATCAACGAGGTTGCACGGTTTAAGTACGGCCTGTATGATACGTTTGGCTCGCACCAAAAATCATTGTAGCGTGCACGCCGTTGATGTAAAAACGAGAGGTAACTGATGTCATTCCGCGCAAAATTTGCTTTGATTTTATTGTCCGCCTCTTTGGCTCTTTACGCTGTCATCGGAGGCTGGATCTCCACTCGCGCGCAGCAACCGGCCAATGATCCCAACGCACAATTACGTATCTTTGAGAGCGTGCTCCAGCACATCCAAAACGATTACGTAGATGAGCCGAACATGGAAAAAGTTCGCGCTGGAGCGTTGCGCGGCCTGGCTTATGGCTTGGATCCCTACTCAACTTATTTGACTCCGGATCAAGTTCGCGAGTATGGCGCGAATGGCAAATCGCCGCAAATCGGGATCGGCGCGGAATTGTCGCAAGTCGCGTCATATCTATATGTAATTTCTCCGATGAAGGGCTCGCCAGCTGATGTGGCAGGGGTTCGAGTCGGAGACATTATCGAGTATATCGACGGCAAGGCTACGCGTGATATTTCGTTGTACGACGCGAAGCAGCTACTGAACGGCGCCGCAGGCAGTGAAGTAAAACTGCGTATTCTGCGTGCTAACAGCCGCCCGTTGACCTTGGCGGTCAAGCGAGGCACCTCTCGGGCTCCGGCTGCTGAAGCGAAGTTGGAAGCAGGCAAAGTCGGTGTACTTCGCATAAACAGCTTTGCCGAAGGTGAAGCCGGCGAGGTGCGCACGAAATTACAGGAACTTGTTAAGCAGGGCGCTCAGAAAATCGCCTTGGATTTGCGCGGGACTGCCGGTGGTACGTTAACTGAGGCTGTCACGGTAGCGAATTTGTTTATCAAGGATGGTGTTTTGGCTCAAACTACGGGTCGCGAAGGGAAGTCGTTAAAGACATTTTCCGCGGATCCGAAAGTGGCAATCTTCGCCGGTCCAGTTGTAGCACTAATTGACGCGGGTACGGCGGGCGCTGCCGAGGTCGTTGCTTCGGCTTTGATCGAGCGCAACCGCGGCCAGATAGTCGGCGAAAAGAGTTTTGGTGCCGGCGCTGAGCAGCAGTTATTCACGCTGCGCGGGGGCGATGGTTTGCTGCTGACGACGGTGAAATGGGCAACGGCCAGCGGGAAGCCATTCCTTGGGGAAGATCGGAATCGCTCGGGTGTAGCGCCTACAACCGAAGTGAAGCGTGCTGAAGTTGTTGATGCGGTAGATCCTGACGAGCTAACCGGAAACGAGGACGATCCCGTCAACAGACCGGTTCAGCCGGGCGACAGACGTGAGGTAACACCTGAGCCTGCGCCGAAGCCTCCAGCGGAAGACCTTCAGATGAAGAAGGCGCTTGAGCTGCTGAGAGACAGCAAGCCCGCCCAACTCCAAAAAGCCGCCTAATACGAGAAATCAGTAAAAAAACAGAAACGGTCAGAGAAGTTCTCTGGCCGTTTCTGTTTTGTTTGATTTTGTCGGCCGAGGGTGATTTTCCTCGCGCCTTCAGCGCGAAGAATTCAAATTAGCTGATCATTTCGTACAACGCGAACCGATATCGGGTAATCAAGCACCGTCGCGCATGTCAACTCGCGGCGACAGTTAATTGCGAATTCATTACAACTCCTTAAATATTCGCGGCTAATCGCGTATTTCCGCCAATTCTAATGCTATCGTGAACGGCATGACGCGATGAGGAACACCTCTTGCTCCTTACGGCTGCCAGCTAGTAGGCGGCAATTGACACTTTAGGCGCAAGGAGAGATTTAGAAATGATTATGACCAACAAATTATTACCGGTTGCTCTGATAGCGGCCTTGGTGGGTGGTTCCGTGGGGGCGCTTGTGATGCACTCCAGAAACCCGTCAACATCTGCCGCATCTACCGGCACAGTCGCACAGGATACGAACAGCTACAACACTCCAGCGACCCCCGTTTCGCAAGAGCAGGTCGCGACAGCTTCAACAGATGAATTTGTTCCCGCTGAATTCAATACCGCGGGAGAACAGACTGCTTACAAGGTCGGTTTTGCTGACGGTTTCCGCGCAGCGGATGCAGGTACGACCACTTCGAGTGCTGCTCCAGCTTCAGCCCCGCGGGTAGTTTATAGAAACGCAGGCCGCAGCTATGCGCGCTCGAGCTCGGGTCCGGTTTACGCCCAACAGCCGCGCAAGCGCAGCTTCTGGCAAAAGCACCGCGATAAGCTGACCGTGGCTATCGGTGCAGGTTCCGGTGCAGCGGTCGGTGGCTTGATTGGTGGTAAGAAAGGCGCGGCCATCGGAGCACTGGCAGGTGCTGGCGGCTCGGCGCTGTGGACTTACAAGCTGCGTGATCGCAGCCGGCGTTACTAAGGTCTGGTAAATAGCAGGTTCATTTGGGCAGTGTCCCACCCGGGGTACTGCCCATTTGATTGTCTGAAGGATGGTCTTCCCAATGAAAACAACTGCGGTTTTAGCAATGATGGTCGCGTCGCTGACATTCAGTGATGCTGCCGGTCAAGCCCAACGGCGGCCTCGCACCGTGACAGCGCCGGTGACTCAAACGCCAACACCCTCTCGCAACAATGTTTCGCCAACACAAGAACCCGAGGCAGACGTCCTGAAGATCGACACGGATCTCGTTAACACAGTTTTCACTGCCGTCGATCGCGATCGACACTTCGTCACCAATTTGCGAGCATCAGACGTTCGTGTTTACGAGAACGATGTGCCACAGGAAATTAGTCTCTTCGAACGCGAAACTGATCGTCCGCTGACGCTGGTGATCCTCGTTGACACCAGTAAGTCTCAGGAGCGCACTCTTCCGGATGAAAAGCGCGCAGCCCGCGCCTTTATTCGATCGGTCGTCCGACCCGAAAAGGACAAGATCGCCGTCGTTTCATTCACTGGACGAGCCCGAATAGACGAACAGCTGACCGGAAATGTCGATAGCCTAAACCGAACCATCGATAGGCTCAGGGTCGAGTTTCCGCCTAACAATCCTAATTGTGAGGAAGAGCGGCCGGCACACGAAGATCCTTTGTGCTGGAGCAGTATTTGGGACGCCGTGTGGGCCAGCACTGGTGAGGTTTTGGTGAAGGCAGAGGAGAGCTCGCGTCGAGCGGTAATTCTGCTGAGTGACGGTGACGATACGAGCAGCATCATCGGCCGCCAGGATGCGATTGACGCAGCGGTGAAGAATAATGTTGCCGTTTATAGCATCGGCATCGGCGATCCTGAGTTCTATAAAGTCGAGAAAGATTCGCTGAGGAAGCTATCAGATCGAACGGGTGGCCGTGCTTTTTTCCCGCGTGATGAAAGCGAGCTCCAGGCTGCGTTTCGACAAATACAAGACGAACTGCGTTCGCAATATGTGCTTGGTTATTCGCCGAAGAACAAGGCTCGCGATGGTTCGCACCGACGGATCAAAATGGAGATCATCAATCCAGAACTCCGCAAACAGAATCTACAGCTCATCTACCGCGACGGCTATTACGCAAAGCGGTGATTTGTAGGGGCGGGCCTCTGTGCCGGCCCCTTCTTCGGTTCACTTCAAACTCAACATCCAACACCACAAGGGCGGCCAGAGCCGGCCGCCTCTATAAATTTCCGCTCTGCCGCAGTATTATGCGCAGGCCTTGCTAAAGATCATGAGAAACAAGTCTGAAAGAGGCGAAGATCTTCGTTACGACGTTAAGCTGACGCTATTACAAGCTGCCACTGGAACGGTGGCACAGTTAAATATTCCTCGTCTTTCTTGCGACATATGCAGCGGTACTGGTATGGACATGCCCTATATGCCATGCCTAGAATGCCATGGCTCTGGGTGGACTAAGACTGAGAATCTTGAGGTTAAGATTCCGCCAGGCGCTGAGACAGGTACTCGCCTGCGTATCCAAGGCAAGGGTGGCTATGGTATTCAAGGAGGTGAAGCTGGGGATCTCTATATTGTCGTTTATGTTGCAGAGCATAGAATCTTTGAACGACAGGGTAACAACCTCTATACCTCCGTGTCTGTTACAGACAAACAATGTGTGCAAGGCTTGGCAATCACAGTCCCGAGTCTAATAGACGGGCCGCAACAGCTGAAGCTTCCAGTGGGAGTACAGGTAGGAAATGTCTTTCGTCTTCCAAATCTTGGTATGCCTGTATTAGGAGGAGATGCACGGGGTGATTTATACGTTAAGATAAACCAGATTATCCCAGAAGACGATCAAAAGAACACTCACGTTAAGTCAAAACTAACTTTGCGTGTCTTTCTGTGTCACTCATCCGGTGACAAACCAGCAGTGCGTAAAATTTATCATCGGTTGCTCGCGGATGGAGTTAGCGCATGGCTTGATGAGGAAAATCTATTGCCTGGGCAGCGTTGGGAACAAGAAATTCCAAAAGCGGTGCGCGATAGCGATGTTGTAATAGTGTGCCTTTCACAAAGTTCAATCAATAAGAAAGGTTATCTTCAGAAGGAGATTCGATATGCTTTGGATGTAGCTGATGAGCAGCCTGAGGGAACCATATTCTTGATCCCTCTAAAGTTGGAAGAGTGCGACATTCCAGAGCACTTGCGTCGTTGGCAATGGGTAAACTTTTTTGAAGATAGAGGTTACGACCGGCTGATGATGGCTCTGCGTCGTCGGATGGGCGGTCCTTAGACTTTCTTAAATGCCCACTTCGCACGCAACCTATTGATTACGCCCACGGTGGTAAATCAATCATTTCAATTCTCTCAGAGTGGGATGTTGCCGTGCTTTCGGGGAGGATTGGTGTCGCGCTTGTTCTCGAGTAATGACAAAGCGCGAATGAGCTTGGGTCTGGTTTGAGCAGGCTCGATCACTTCGTCAATAAAGCCTCGTTCAGCAGCAACGTAAGGATTCGCAAATTTTTCTTCGAGCTCGAGGATTCGTGCCCGCCGCGCTTCTTCTTTGTCCTTTGCCTCCGTCAGTTCACGCCGGTAGAGCACACCAACCGCACCCTCGGCGCCCATCACTGCAATTTCCGCGCTGGGCCATGCGAAATTAATGTCCGTGCGAATGTGCTTGGATGCCATAACGCAGTAGGCGCCACCGTAAGCCTTCCGCGTGATGACCGTGACTTTCGGCACTGTTGCTTCGGCAAAAGCGTAGAGTAGTTTCGCGCCATGCCGGATGATGCCGCCGTGCTCCTGTGAAACCCCAGGCAAGAATCCCGGTACGTCCTCAAACGTAACGAGCGGAATATTGAAACAATCGCAGAACCTTACAAACCTCGCACCTTTAACGGACGCGTCGATATCCAAGACACCAGCGAGGAAGGCGGGTTGATTTGCGACAATGCCAACGGAGCGGCCTCCGAGTCGTGCAAACCCTACGCAAATGTTTGGCGCGTGATGTTGCTGGACCTCAAAGAAGTAGCCGTCATCGACAATGAGGTTAATGACATCGCGTATGTCGTAAGGCTGATTCGACGCCTCGGGAACAATCGTGTTAAGTTTAGGATCGTTTCTTTCAGGCGAATCCGCTGCTGTCACCGCCGGCGGGTCTTCTAGATTGTTTGACGGAATAAATGACAAAAGTTCTCGCACCATTCGCAGTGCATGCTCATCTGAATCGGCCGCAAAGTGAGCAACGCCTGAGACGCGATTGTGTGTCATCGCGCCGCCCAATGCTTCCTTCGTCACGTCCTCATGAGTAACGGTCTTGATTACATCAGGACCCGTTATGAACATGTATGACGTGTCCTTGACCATAATATTGAAGTCCGTGATCGCGGGACTGTAGACGGCGCCACCAGCACAAGGGCCCATGATGCAGCTGATCTGCGGCACGACTCCGCTCGCCAACGTGTTACGCAGGAAAATGTCAGCATAACCACCGAGGCTAACAACGCCTTCCTGAATGCGAGCACCACCGGAATCGTTCAGGCCGACAATCGGCGCTCCCACCTTCATCGCCAGGTCCATGATCTTGCAAATCTTTTCTGCGTGAGTTTCGGAAAGTGAGCCACCAAAGACAGTAAAGTCCTGGGCGAACACGAAGACACGCCTCCCGTCGATCAATCCGTGTCCCGTTACAACTCCATCGCCCGGGTACAGTTGCTGGTCCAGTCCAAAGTCGCGCGACCGGTGAACAACAAGCTTGTCAAACTCTTCAAAGGTCTCTTCGTCGAGTAAAAATTCTATCCGCTCGCGGGCGGTCATTTTCCCGGACGCATGTTGTTTCGAGACGCGCTCGGCGCCACTGCCCGCTTCAGCAAGCTCGGATCTCTCCTTGAGCGTGTCTAGTTTTGATTTTGATTGCTTTGTCTGCTGTTTAGAGGCCATTGATGTTGAACGGGAAAGCGCGTTGCTCAATTAACTCGACCAAGTCGTCCAGCGCTTTGTGCGCGCTTGATTGCACTGCTTCCGAGTAACCTAACCGACCGGCGTTGTGTTCGAAATCGTCCAGGTCAACTATCCGGTACGATAAATCCGGCTCGACCAACACATCGATATCGAGATCCAGATAACTTAAAACTTTCTCATCGAACTCCGGCGGCGCAGTGATGTTGCAGTAGAAGCTCCTCAGCCCACCGGCAGGATCAGCAAAACGAAATACATTGTACCAGCGGTCAAGCCAGTAGTATTCAATGCTTTTTGTTCCGCGGGCAACATTCCCGAGGAGATCATGTTCGATGTCATGATCGAAGCTTGCATCCAAAACCAGTAACGGCCCGTCACGCCCCAGCACGTGAGCCGTCCAGGTGCGAAGTCCCGAGCCGTCATATTTGGTGGCCCGCACTTCAATCATCGATGCTACTTTCGACCGCTCTTCTTCCAATCAGCCAGGAACTGCGCCTGACCTTTATCGGTCAGCGGGTGATTGAATAACTGATCGATTACCTTGTACGGCATCGTAGCGATGTCCGCTCCCATCCGAGCCGCCTCGATCACGTGAAGCGGGTGTCGCAAACTGGCCGCGAGCACCTCCGTCTTCCAGTTGTAGTTGCTGTAAATCTCGACGATTTCGCGTAATACGTACAGGCCGCTATGTCCAATATCATCCAGCCGGCCCAGGAACGGACTGATGAAAGAAGCACCCGCCTTGGCCGCGAGAATCGCCTGGCCGGCAGAAAAGCAAAGCGTGACGTTCACTTTAATGCCCTCGCTGTCCAGGATCTTCGTCGCCTTCAAACCTGCGCGCGTCAGTGGACATTTAATGACGACGTTCGGAGCGATCTGTGAATACTCACGACCCTCGCGCAGCATCCCTTCCGTGTCTTCGCTGGTGCACTCGGCTGAAACTGGCCCGTCAACGATTTCGCAAATCGCGGCGACGTGCTGCTTGAAATCAACATCTCCTTCTTTTGACACGAGAGTTGGATTGGTAGTGACTCCATCAGCGAACCCAAACTCCGCTGCTTGTCGAATTTCATTCAGATTTGCAGTGTCCAAAAAGAACTTCATAATTCCTCCCAAGCTGGTAAATGGTCAACGGTAAATGGTAAATAGTTTGAACAGTAAAATCCGTGACGCTAATCCAGCGACCACATTGGTTCTTCATCGATTTACCATTTACCATTTACTTTACGTCGTTTCGCAGCACGCCAACTCCTTTGACTTCCACTTCAACCGTATCGCCGCTCTTCAATTGAGAGACACCGGCCGGAGTCCCAGTGGCAATCAGATCACCCGGATTTAACGTCATGATGTCGGCAATGTACCGAATCAGAAACGGAACTGGAAAAGCCATCTTTGACGTTCGTGACCTCTGCCTAATGTCACCGTTGACCCGGGTCGTCACTTCAACGTCCAGCGGATCTATGTCAGTAGCGATAACAGGACCTACCGGACAAAACGTGTCGAACGATTTGCCTCGCGTAAACTGAACGTCCTGGCGTTGCAAATCACGCGCGGTCACATCGTTGACGCACGTGTAACCCAAAACGAAACTCAACGGATCGTCATCTTTCGAAAGGCGGCGCGCAGTTCGACCGATCACGATGCCGAGCTCTCCCTCATGTTCCACGTGTTGCGACTGTGGCGGCAGCTCGATTGTATCGCCGCTACCAATCACTGCTGAAGGCGCCTTCAAGAAAAGCAGCGGCTCGTCGGGCATCTTGTTGCCCAACTCCGCCGCGTGCTCCTGATAGTTCCGTCCTACGCAGACTACTTTCGAAGGCATCACGGGCGCGAGTAGCTTGACCTCCGTCAACGGCAACGGGTTTCGACTCCGCGACGCGTCAAAACTGTTAAACCATTCACCCTCGTTCAGCGGATGGAAAGTGTCACCTTCGATAAACCCGCACCTCGGATGTTCGAACTCAGCATGCTGAGCACGGCAAAGTTTCATGATTCGCCTACGGCACAGTCTCAGAAACAACTTCTGACGGTTGGCTCACATTCCCAGACTGATCGGTCGCAGTAAGATAGTAGTAGTAACGCTTTCCTGACTCCACGTTCTCGTCCTGGAACGTCGTTCGAGTAAGCAGCGACGGCGTAAGTTTTGTCCACTGCTCCTTCGGCAAATCAGCATCGACGGAGCGATAAATATGATAGCCCGCCACATCAGGCTCGGGATTGGCAGGGAAGAAGATGGACAATCTTCCCGGCGCGGCAGCGCCGATCGTGATCGACGTAGGTGCCGACGGTGGAAAAACGTCTTTCGGAGAAATCGAGAGAGGATTGGAATTCAGGCTCTCAACCTGAGCACCTTCTGTTCCCAATGAAACGGAACGAACGAAGTAAGTGTAGTTCTGTCCAAACTGGAATGTTGTATCCGAGTATTGAGTGCCCGATACTAACGGGGAGTTTATGGGAGTTTGTGATGCGGCACGCTGGGACTCATCCATTCTATAGATGTTGTAGCCGAGAAGGTTAACTGGAGTTGAATCGTCGATGTTCTTAGTAGGCGGTTGCCAACTTATAGTTATCGCGCTCTCGCTGATTTCCTTGCCGGTGGCAACCAACGTAGGCGCTTGAGCCACCTTCGCAGAAGGCTCGATTATAAGAAAATTCGAAAATGCGGCTCGTTGTCCTGCGGCATTGACATAACGCACGGCATAGCGAAGCCGGGCAGCCTCACCCGCAAGCTCGAGCGAATCAACGTAGGTCAAATCTCCTACTGCATCTTTGATCTGTTCGTAGTTGACAGAGCCTACAACCGTAGAACGTCTGGCAAACTCCTCTTCAGTCAACGCCAATGGAGCATTTGGTCTTTCCGCAAGCCTGTACACATCAATCCGCCGGATACTCTGCACACTTTTATCAGGAGCGTTGCGCAAGGGAGCAGGCCAACTCAGAATCACCTGATTGCCGCGCTGCACGCCGGACAGGAACTCCGTGCGTTGCTGAACACGCTCGACAGGAGGCTGGGGAGGCCGGCGCCTGCCACAACCTGAGAAAGCGAACGGAAGAAGCAGCGCAATCAAAAGCGCCTTTCGCTTACGGGTGATTGGGAGAAGCAAACTCCGGGAGGTAGACGCCAAGTTTTCTCTCACAGAATGTATCGGCTGAGGTCCTGATCTTTCACGGTCTCCAAGAGCATTTGGTTGACATAGGCAGAGTTTATGTATTGATGCTTAGGCTCGAGGTCCGGACCCTCGAAACTGATCTCTTCCAAAAGTTTTTCCATGATGGTTTGCAGCCGGCGAGCGCCGATGTTTTCAGTCTGCTCGTTCACGCGAGCGGCGAAGTTTGCGATAGAGTCAATCGCGTCATCACCAAACTCTATCGTAACGCCCTCGGTTTCCATCATCGCCTGATATTGTTTGATCAAGGCATTCTTTGGCTCAGTCAGAATGCGTTTAAAGTCTTCAATTGTTAACGAATCCAACTCGACTCGAATTGGGAAACGGCCCTGCAGCTCAGGGATCATGTCGGAAGGTTTTGAGACGTGGAAAGCTCCAGCAGCTACGAAGAGGATGTGATCCGTCTTGACCATGCCGTAGCGCGTGTTAACCGTCGTGCCTTCGACTATCGGAAGAATGTCTCTCTGCACACCCTCGCGCGAAACGTCAGGCCCATGACCCGACTCTCTGCCGGCAATCTTGTCGATCTCGTCGAGGAAGATAATGCCTGAAGACTCGACGCGCTCGATCGCGGCTCGCGCGACCTGGTCCATATCGATGAGGCGTTCTTCTTCTTCCTGCATCAGATATTCCATTGCTTCGTCGACTCGCATCTTCCGGCGCTTGGAGCGTCCCTGAAACATATTTCCAAGCATATCCTTCATGTTGATGCCCATCTCTTCGATGCCTTGCGGGCCCGCCAGTTCGATCACGGGGAAGCTCTTTTCACGAACTTCAATTTCGACGATGCGATTATCAAGCTTGCCGCTTCGTAACTGAGTCCGAAACTTCTCGCGCGAACGTTGAAACTGATCGTCGCGATTGGTGGTGTCGGCCTCGCCAATGCTCTCGTCGGAGTCGGTGGCGTCAAAGTCATACAAACTTGTAGAGCGCGGCGGCGGCAGAAGGATGTCGAGAATTCTTTCTTCGACGTTCAGCTCAGCCTTTTCGGAGACCTCTTCAATCTTCTCCTGGCGAGTCATTTCGACGGATATTTCGGTCAGGTCGCGGATCATGCTTTCGACATCGCGACCAACGTAACCCACCTCCGTAAACTTCGACGCTTCGACTTTGAGGAATGGAGAATTGGACATACGGGCAAGCCGGCGTGCGATTTCGGTTTTGCCGACTCCGGTGGAACCGATCATGATGATGTTTTTCGGCATCACATCGACGGCCAATTCGGGTGGCAGCTTCTGCCTGCGAATCCGATTGCGCAGCGCAATTGCCACGGCCCGTTTTGCCTTCCGTTGTCCCACCACATGCTTGTCCAGCTCGGCCACAATTTGACGAGGCGTCATCTCGTCGAGCCGAACTTCTTCATCAACTTCGCCTGCTAAATAAATAACCATTGCTTAACTCTATTAATTCTCTTTGGTTCCGTCGCCTAGCTCTTCGACGACAATATTTTGATTAGAATAAATACAAATCTCTCCCGAAATAGTAAGCGCCTCCACTGCGATTTCGCGAGCCGATAAGTTCGTATGTTTCATGAGAGCGCGAGCTGCGGCTAAAGCATACGACCCGCCCGAACCGATTGCCAGAACACCGTCGTCAGGCGCGATTACGTCTCCGTTACCTGACAAAAGGAACGAGCTCTTGTTATCTGCGACGACCAGTAAAGCTTCGAGATGGCGAAGGAGCTTATCCGTGCGCCATTCTTTGCTAAGCTCGATCGCGGCGCGCTCGAGATTTCCGTGATATTGCTCGAGCTTACCTTCGAAGCGAGTGAGTAGCGAAAACGCGTCGGCAGTAGCTCCGGCAAAACCTGCGAGGATGCGATCGTTGTAAAGGCGCCGCACTTTCTTCGCGCCTGATTTCATGATGGTTTCGCCGAGCGTCACCTGGCCATCGCCGGCAAGCGCCACACGACCGTCTTTGCGGACAAGCAGGACAGTTGTGCCGCGCGTGCTAAAAGGTTCTTTTGCCATTTCGATTCAAAGAGCACTATAAAAACTCGTTCGAACGTAAGTCAAGGCGAGTGATTTTTCGACACGTTATTTCGTGTTGGTTCGTGGTTTGTTTCGTGTGTTTTCGTGGATCATTTAACACGTTATACTGCATACATGAAAAACCATCGCCCGCGTGTTGGGATTCCCATGCGAATCGAGTTGGAAACCGATCGCTTCTATCTCTCTCGTCATTACAGCGAAGCAATTGAAGCGGCTGGTGGCACTCCAGTCCACATCAGCCTTATACCTCATTCAGATTACATATCGTCCGTCATCGACAACGTCGATGCAGTCCTACTTCCCGGCAGCGACTCTGACGTCGACCCGTTGAGATACGGACACGATCCGCACCCAGCGCTTGGCAGTGTGCACAAGATCAAAGACGAAACAGACATGCTCATTCTCGAACAGGTTGAGCAACGCCGGTTACCGTTATTTGCAATCTGCTTCGGCATGCAGGTGTTGAATGTTTCGCGAGGCGGCACACTCATTCAAGATATCCCCGCTCAAGTTCCGACGGCGATCAAGCATCAGCAAGGAGTTCCTCGCGACAGACCATCTCACCGCCTGAGGATACTTGAAGAAAGCATACTGTCGTCATTAGCCGGAGCTGAGACTGCCATCGTTAACAGTCATCATCACCAGGCAATCGAAACCGTTGGTCGGGATCTGGTCGCAGCTGCGTGGACTTCGGATGGTTTGGTTGAAGCACTCGAGGATCCGAGGTCTGATCGATTTGTAATGGCTGTGCAATGGCACCCTGAACTGGGTTGGCAAAAAGATTCTTTCTCTCAAGCACTGTTCAGTCGCTTCATTGACGAAGCGAAGAAACATGTTGAGCAGCACGAAAATGCCAGCGCAAGTACGGTCTGAAGAACTTAAAACTTGGTCCCGGTGAACGACGACATTTTCAATTTGAAAGGCCGTGTTGCAGTAATAACCGGAGGGTCGCGCGGAATTGGGCGAGCCGTTGTCGAGCGCTTCGCCGAAATGGGCACTCACGTAGTCGTTAACTATGTCAGTGACCACCAAGCAGCCGACGCCACCGTCGCTTCAGTTCAAGCCAGAGGAGGGCAGGGAATCGCCATCAAAGCCGACGTTTCAAACCTCGTGGACGCGCAACGGCTTATCGACGAAACGATCCGCCACTTCAAACGTATAGACATTCTTGTTTGCAACGCCGGTATTTGGGTAGGCGCTCCGGTTGAAGAAATATCTGAGGAATTGTGGGATAAAACCCTGGATATAAACCTCAAAGGAACCTGGGGTGTCTGCCGCGCTGCTATCCCGCACATGAAGCGACAACGCTACGGTCGAATCGTTATAGTGAGCTCGACCGCGGGCCAGCGCGGCGAAGCAAATGTTTCGAATTACGCTGCGTCCAAGGGGGGTCAGATTTCGTTCACGAAGTCGCTCGCGCCCGAATTGGCCGCATTCGGCATTAACGTAAATGCTGTAGCGCCGGGTTGGGTCGATACGGACATGACGAGCGACGTGCTCGAAAATCCAAACTTACTCGCGCCGATAAACGAAACGATCCCGTTGGGCAAAGTGGCCAGGGCCGACGATATCGCCTGTCCAATCGTTTTCCTGTGCAGCGACTGGGCTCGTCACATCACCGGAGAAATCCTGAATGTAAATGGGGGCTCGGAACTCTGCGGTTAGCTAATTCGATAACTGATAACTATGTTCGAACGATACACTGAAAAAGCTCGCCGCGTAATTTTCTTTGGCCGGTATGAGGCATCGCAGGCTGGAGCGCCGGCAATCGAGCCGGAACATCTTCTGCTTGGTCTCATTCGCGAGGATCCCCAACTCGCGCGCCGGCTGTTTCCCACGGGTGACCGAGGGATAAGAACGATTCGCGCAAACATTGCGGCCGTCACACAAATCCGTGAGAAGATCTCAACCGCAGTTGAAATACCTCTCGCTCCCGGTACAAAACAGCTTTTAGCCTACGCTCATGAAGAAAGTGATTATCTGCAGCACCGACATATTGGCACAGAGCACCTTCTGTTAGGCCTGCTCAGAGACGAGCATACGCACGCAGCTAAAGCATTACATGAAGTCGGTCTTACGCTCGAAAAACTTCGGGATCACATGGGCAGCGTAAAAGCTCGGCCTTCGATTGAAGGAAAAGCGTTTCGTACTATCCTCGGACTTGAGAAATTACTTGAAGATCGTCTGGATCTCTTAAGAGAAGCGCGCATTGGACTGATTTGTAATCAAGCCTCAGTCGATCATTACTTTCACCATGCAGCCGATCTGTTTCATGAACACCGGGAGCTCAACCTCACCACATTATTTGGGCCGCAGCACGGCATACGGGGTGACGTTCAGGACAATATGATCGAAACCGATCACGCGGTCGATTCCGCAACCCAACTTCCAATTTATTCCCTCTACAGCGAAACGCGAGAACCCACGGAATCCATGCTGGCGAATGTTGATGCGTTGGTTTTTGACATGCAGGACGTCGGCTGCCGCATATACACGTTCGCCTACACAATGGCGAATTGCATGCGTGCGGCGAAGGCTTTTGGCAAGAGATTCATCGTCTGCGATCGGCCGAATCCGATCGGAGGCCTAAAGGTTGCCGGCAACGTGCTTGACCAGGCGTCGTTTGTAGGTCTGTTTCCAATTCCAACGCGACATGGCATGACGCTGGGCGAGCTCGCGCGAATGTTCAACGATCACTTTGGCATCGGCTGCGATTTGGAAGTAATCAGAATGGAAGGTTGGCGCCGTGATTATTGGTTCGATCAAACCGATGCGCCCTGGGTTATGCCTTCGCCGAATATACCAACAGTCGACTCTGCGACAGTATTCCCAGGAACCGTTCATTTTGAGGGCACACAACTCTCAGAAGGGCGGGGAACTACCAGACCGTTTGAGTTGATTGGAGCGCCTTACATTGTTCCTCATGATTACGCTGCGGCGCTGAACAAGGTTGGACTTTCGGGCGTGGTCTTCCGAAGCTGCGTTTTTCAGCCTACATTCCAGAAGCACGCAAAAGTGAGCTGCGGAGGAGTCCAGATCCACGTTACCGATCGCCAGGAATTTGAGCCCGTGATTTCGGGAATTGCGATGGTAAAGATCGCCTACGACATGTACAAGAATGAGTTTAAGTGGAAAGAACCACCGTATGAGTACGAGTTCGATCGGAACCCATTTGATGTGATTGCCGGTACGACGAAGATCCGGGAAGCGATTGAAGGCGGAGTGTCGCTTGAAGAGATCGAGCGAAGCTGGGAGACCGGCCTGCAGGAATTTAAGAAAGTCAGAACAAAGTACCTGCTCTATTAGAGACATCGCAGAGTTTACTGTTAATGTAAGCATTGAAGAGTCGTGGTGCCGACCTTTAAAGGAAATGTTGAAGCGACTTTCAGATCTCAGGTCTCAGATCGAAGACTGCCGGTGGAGTTCCAGCCGGTATTCAAGTAAAACGTTAGGTGGAGGGTTTGGTTGAGCAGAGAGAATCAGAATCAAAGCGATCGTGAATCAGCTCCAGGCAAGGCTTGGCTCGCCGGAACCGTCGGATGGTTTTTCCCCGGAGCGGGACATCTTCTACACGGCAACTGGAGCCGCGCACTAGTTCTCGGAGGCGTAGTCTGGATTTCCTTTATCAGCGGACTGCTGATGGGAGGGCGGTTCTTCATTTACACCGGCACCGAAGAAGGCTGGTCTGGTTTGTTGCAGATTCCGCCGATGATTGCCAACCTCGGTTCAGGGCTGCTGTACCTTGTGTGTTGGGTGTTGGGAGTTGGCTTTGCTGATGATCCTGAGCTTGCGGCGCGTTCGACTTTCGAGTACGGCACAACTTTTCTATTGATTGCCGGCTTGCTCAATTATCTTTGTATGCTTGACGCCTTTGATATCGCCGCTGGGAGGAAGTCTTGAGACATTTTTTGGTGATGGCCATGTTTGCAGCTTTGGCTGCAGTTGTCTTTGGAATAATCGCAAAAGAAACGGCGCCAGAGCGTATTCGCTACGGCCTCAAAACGTTTGCAGAATTCATGCTCATAGGTTTAGCTCTCGCTTGGGTGCTTTACTTTATTCCTTTTTAGATCGGAGGTTGACGTTGATTAGCGACCATTCAGAACTGCGTAGTAACGCTATTTGAATCCGGTCGCTATCGCTCCCGGTTCTGTAGAAATGGGGCTTTGTGAGACTGAAGCACTGGTGCTGCGCACATACAATCTTGCGGAAGCCGACAAGATTGTCGTTTGCCTGACACGCGCCAGCGGCCTCGTACGTGGTGTCGCAAAGGGAAGCCGAAGATTAAAGAATCGATTTGGCGCCGCGCTGGAACCTTTTACCGTAATCCTCTTAAGTTACTACCAGAACGAAAACCGCGATCTCGCCTCTCTCCGAAACGTCGAAATCTTAAACTCTCACTTTAACCTTTCGTCGCAAGCAGAAACGCTCCCTGGATTATGCTACATGGCGGATTTGGTGATCGAGTTCTCTCCGCCACATCAACCGAATGACCACCTTTTTCGAATGGTGAAGGCATGTCTTGAAGCGGTTGCTACTTCACCGGTCGACTTACACACGATTCTCAGGTATTTCGAAGTTTGGCTGTTAAAGCTCGAGGGGTTCCTTCCGGACATCCGGCAATGCGCCGAATGCCAACTGGTATTCGACGAAAAGAGAACGGCGTTTGTTGGATTAGACCTAAGTTTAAGGTGCCGGTCGTGCAATCACGGCGGTACGGCAATATCGAATAGACTGCACGGCCAACTGCAGGCGACTCAGAAGCTGGGGCCTCATGTTTTTGCGGAAGAATCGCGACGCGTGCCACCTAAGGTTCTCCTGGAGATGGAAGAGCTGACGCGCACCTTAATTGCCCGCGTACTTGAACGACAGCCACGCGTTAGACCTACACTCTTAAACTAAAACATGAAGTAATGATATCTGGACGAAGATTAATTGCGAGGTACACGGTGAGGGCGGCGCTGCCCTATGTGTTTCTCGGGCTCGTGCTCTTAACCGCCGTCCTCTTTGTCCAGCAGGCCAGCCGGTTCGCTGAGCTCGCGCTCTATGCCCAGATTCCTATTGCTTTGCTGGCGGATCTCGGTGCCGCGCTACTCCCAAATGTGCTGGCGTTAACGCTGCCAATAGCTGTGCTCGCAGGAGTCATGATCGGTTATGCGCGGATGGGCAGTGACAGCGAAATCGTTGCGATGCGAGCCGCAGGTGTCGGAACGTGGACCATGTTGTGGCCTGTACTGCTGATCGGAATCATTTTTACAGCCATGACAACGTACATTCAGATGGAGGAAGCCCCTCGCGCGACTCGACATCTGAAACGAGCCGGATTGCAGAGCGCGCTCAGGAAACTGGACTCGCCAGTCGAGCCTCGAACGTTTAATACTGAAATCCCAGGATATGTCATCTACGTGCGCGATGGTGACAAAGCTCTCGGCACATGGGGACGCGTGTTCATATACTCGCAGGAGCCGGATAACGGGTATCGCATCGTTACCGCACGTTCGGGTCGCATCGACTCTTCACAGGAGAAATCTGAGTTGGTGCTTAGTGACGCCGTCGCTAACACGTTTCGACCGGCGGCAGAAGTCGATAAGAGATCGTATGTCGTCGAGCGGCTCGATCAGTTTCGCATTTCGATAAACACTGGACGAGCGGACATCCTTAAACGGCTGAATCAACAGGAGACGGATGCTGAGGAACTCGACTGGACTGATCTGAAAGCCCAAGCTGCGTCCAGTAATCCGAAAGAGAGAGGAGAAGGGCAGCGAACTCTCCATAGAAGACTCGCACTCTCTGTTTCGCCATTCCTGTTTGCCTTGCTTGGAGGCGCCATCGGTATGCGAGTCAGGAGAGGCGGCCGCAGTATCGGCGTACTGCTGGCTCTGCTGATTGTCATCGTCTATTACCTCGTCTCGCTGCTTGGCGAATCGCTCGCTCGCGTAGGAACGATACCTCCGATTGTTGGCGGCTGGGCTGCTACAGCTCTCCTGCTTGCGTTAAGCCTGGTGCTTCTGACAATCAACCGCCTTCATTTGTTCTCGTTTTCTTTTAAACGCGGTCAGAAGCGCGAAAGAGCCGAACGGCGGAAGGATATTGCCGCGCGAGCAGTACACACGCTCGGCGCAGCGCGATCGGGTTTTCCCAGTCTTCTCGACGTCGGATTGTTTCGCACGCTCTCACTTAGCTTCCTTCTTGGTTTCGCCTCGCTGGTTTCCATCTTCATCATATTCACCGTCTTTGAGATGTGGCGTTTCATCGCCGCTAATCGAGTCGGCGCCGGACTCGTTGCTCGTTACATCTTCTTCCTTTTGCCGTTGATCACTGTGGAGCTGTTTCCAGCGACTATGCTGATCACGGTGCTCATGACGTACGCGCTGCTGGCGCGCCGGAACGAAACTGTAGCGTGGTGGTCTTCGGGGCAGAGCGTTTATCGCTTGATGATACCGGGGTTGATATTCGCGTTGGCGGCCGGTGTTATTACGTGGCTCGTGCAGGAGCACCTCATGCCTTATACGAACCTGCGGCAAGACACACTGCGCGCGCAGATTAGAGGAGGTGAGCCCCGCGCCACGACGGGCACTGGGCGACAGTGGCTAGCAGCAGCTGACAGCAATCGTCTTTACTCATACGAGTTCGATGAACAGAGTCAGTCTTTGAGCGAGCCCGCGATTTACGAGTTCGATCCTTCGGGCGTGCACCTGACGAGCATTACTACAGGTGCCGCTGCATCATGGACGGCGCTGAATCGCGCGGCGATTAACAATGCAGAGACGTTTAGCTTTCGCGGGCTTGAAGTAGAGCGACAAGTTGCGGAGAAGACTGAGATATCGATTGAGCCGTTACAAGTGTTTAAGCCGACCATAGACAAGCCTTCGCAGTTAAGCTCGGCGGGATTAAGCGAGTATTTAAAGGCTGCAAAGCGGCGCGGAATGCAGGTTTCGGCGTTGGCGGTGGCGCTTCAGCGCAAGTACGCTGCGCCGTTCAGCGTGGTGGTGATGGCGTTCATCGGGATCCCACTGGCGCTGTCGTTTGGGAGGAAGGGAACTGTAATCGCGTTGTGCGCGGCAGTCGGCTTAAGCATCGCATATTGGGGAGTCGGGGGAGGGTTGCAGCAACTGGGGAGTCTTGGGTTGTTGCCGCCGGCGGTGGCGGGCTGGTCCCCGCCTATCATATTTGCTGCGGCAGGGACGTACCTTCTTTCTCGAGTGAGAACGTGAGTGAAATCCGATCTCAGATTTGAGATTTGAGATTCGAAACTTTCGATCTCAGATTTGAGATTTGAGATTCGAACTTCGATCTCAGATTTAAGATCTGAAATCCAATTAAGTTCCCGTTTCCCAGCTAGAGATGTACTCCATCTGCTCAGGCGTCAACGTGTCAATACTCATCCCCAACGCGCGGAGTTTCAAGCTCGCAATTTCCTTATCCACTTCCGGCGGCAGCAAGTGAACTCCCGGCGCAAGTTTTCCCTTGTTCTTAACAAGGTACTCCGCCGACAAAGCTTGATTGGCAAAACTCATGTCCATCACACTCGCCGGGTGTCCCTCAGCGGCCGCGAGATTAATCAGCCGCCCTTCGCCGAGCACGATGATCCGTTTGCCGGTCGTCTTGATCTGAAACTCTTCCACGAACGGGCGAATGTTCACAGCCGGCTCTGACATTTCTCGCAGCGCCACCAGATTGAGCTCCAGGTCGAAGTGACCGCTGTTGCAAACGATCGCTCCATCTTTCATGCGCTGGAAATGCGGTCCATCGATAACGTGACGATTGCCGGTAACGGTAATAAAGATGTCGCCGATGCCCGCTGCATCAGCGATCGGCATCACGCGAAAACCGTCCATCACTGCTTCGACGGCTTTAATCGGATCCACCTCGGTGACTATGACATTCGCGCCCATACCTCTGGCGCGAAGCGCGACGCCTTTGCCACACCATCCATAACCGATGACGACAACATTTCTCCCCGCCAGCAGAATGTTCGTAGCGCGAATAATTCCATCCAGAGTGGATTGTCCGGTGCCGTAACGGTTGTCAAAGAAGTGTTTCGTTTGAGCATTGTTCACGGCGATAGAAGGGAAGGTGAGCAAACCGGCTCTTTGCATCGCCTCGAGACGCTGAATGCCCGTGGTTGTCTCTTCAGTTGAACCGATTAATCGTTTGACCTGGTCCGGTCTTTCTTTAAGAAGAGTTGCGATTACATCTGAGCCATCATCAATCACGATGTCCGGTTGATAATCGAGTGCAGTGCGCACGTGCCGGTTATAAGTCTCGGTCGATTCACCTTTGATTGCATAAACTGGGATTTCCCAGTCCTGGACTAGTGATGCTGCTACATCGTCTTGCGTGGAAAGGGGATTGGAAGCAATCAGCACGGCTTCAACGCCGCCGGCCTTTAATGCTCTTGCAAGATTGGCGGTCTCCGTCGTGATATGCGCACAAGCCAGGAGCTTTACGCCGTTGAGTGGCTTCTCTTCGGCAAAGCGTTCTCTGATCAACCGCAGGACAGGCATTTCGCGTTCAGACCACTCGATGCGCTGTTTACCTTTGCTTGCGAGACTCAAGTCCTTGACGTCAAACTCGAGCGAATGTGTTGCACCCATGTATGTGGTTCCTATTCTAAAAGATTATTGCGATCGCCATTACTCTCGTAACAGTCTTATGAGGTCAGTACCACCCGCGGTAGCGGGTGGGTATTAGCACCAAGTAAGAAGCCGACCGCTAAATCAGACCCACCCGCTACCGCGGGTGGTACTGACTCCATTACCTTGCCCTGACACTCGCTCAGACTCCGGCGGCCGATCGGAGCGACTCAGCGCGGTCCGTCTTCTCCCAGGTAAACCCGTTCTCCTCGCGACCAAAATGTCCATACGCTGCCGTCGCTTTATATACAGGACGGCGTAGCTTGAGCACTTCCATGATGCCGCGTGGTGTCAACTCAAAGTTTTCGCGGACGAGTTTGGACAATATCTTGTCACTGACTCTGCCAGTGCCGCTCGTCTCTACTAACACCGACACAGGGTCTGCTACGCCGATAGCGTACGCTAATTGCACCAGGCACTTGTCCGCCAACCCTCCGGCGACAATATTCTTCGCCACGTACCGAGCCATGTACGCCGCTGACCGATCCACTTTCGTCGGATCCTTGCCCGAGAAAGCGCCGCCACCGTGCGGTGCGTAACCACCGTAAGTATCGACAATGATCTTTCGACCAGTCAGACCAGCGTCGCCCTGAGGCCCACCAGTCACGAACCTACCTGTTGGATTGATGTGATAATTAGTATTTTTATCCAGCAAATCTGACGGAACGGTGTGTTTGATGACCTTCTCGCGAATCTCTTCTCTCAATTGTTCGTTAGTTACATTTTGATCGTGCTGCGAGGAGATGACGACGGCTTCAACTCTGAAAGGACGGCCGTCTCGATATTCTATTGTTACCTGCGACTTACCGTCTGGTCTTAGATAGGGAAGTTCACCTGACTTGCGTGTCTCAGCCAGGCGTCGTGCCAGCATATGCGCAAGCTGAATCGGCAGCGGCATTAGTTCCGGGGTCTCATTACAAGCATAGCCAAACATTAATCCCTGGTCGCCGGCGCCGCCAGTGTCGACACCCATCGCGATGTCGGGTGATTGTCGATCGAGTGCGGACAAGACGCTGCAGGTCTCTGAGTCGAACCCGAATTTTGCCCTTGTGTATCCAATATCGCGAATGGTATCGCGCGCCACTCGCGTGTAATCGACGCGAGCGTTGGTGGTAATCTCGCCGGCAATGACAACTAGTCCAGTCGTTACTAACGTCTCACAGGCAACACGTGAAGTCGGATCCTCCGATAATGCTGCATCGAGTACTGCATCTGAAATTTGGTCCGCTATCTTGTCGGGATGACCTTCGGTGACAGACTCGGAGGTGAATAGATAACCTGATTCGTTATTCAAGCTAACTCCTTTGTAGGCAATGCAAAAGCTTAATACTTTGCGTAGGAAAAGACCGCGTAGGTTAGCAGTCGGCTTCATCGGGTGTCAAGGAAGGCTCCACCGGCACCTGAAGCATTAATAAACAACTAATACTTACGATTTCCTGTTCAGTGGAGAGGTCAGGAGACTGCGCTGCGTAGCTGCGCTCTGAACGTAGCCCGAGGTGAGGAGACTGCGCCGCGTAGCGGCGATATGATTTTAGCCCGGCGTTTCAACGCCGGGGCTGAGGCCATTTCATACGTTCGTCGCGTAGCGACGATTGAATTCAGGCGTCGCTACGCGACGATGCGAATAATTGAATCGGATACCCGGCCTTGAAAGGCCGGGCTAAACTCAGCTCGTCGCTACGCGGCGATAAGGCGCATGAGAGTGCCTTTACAACGTCGACCTAGAACTTGATCACATGTTCTAAACTTAAATCTTTCTTCTTCAAGCTCTGCGTCGTGAAGTAGTCACTTTCTTTCTCAAGCGCTTCCACCAAAGTCTTCCGCGGCACTTCAGTCTTGCTCGTAGCCGCGCCGTGCTTGCCAGACATCGTCGAGCAGAAAGTCTTTAATCGAGTCGCACTCTTCTTCGTCGATTTCTTTTTGAAACCATTCCAAAGCGTCCTCGGCGTCGCGTTTCGACTCCCGTGATGGCCCACCTTATAAAGATCAACGCCTGCAAGCAGCTTCTTAATCGCAGGCTTGTTGAGAGCATACGACCAGTTCTCGATTTGCGCGTCGCCTGGAAACAGCAGCTTTTTCCGGCCGACCTCAAATAAGAGGATCAGGCTCGTGTTGTTCATCACCTTATCGAGCGCGCGCACGATGCTCAACAACTGCTCTCCACGAATCGAGCGCATGCGGTTAATAAACCAGCGAGTATGAGGCGGAGCGGCCGTCGCAGAATACGTCTTCGCGTTCCGGAACAGTTTCGGATTACGTTTAATGACAAATTGATTCGCCAGCGCTTGAAACTGCCAGAACTCGTCTTCGTCCTTGCTTCTTTGGACTTTGATTTCTTTAGACTGCTCGAGGTTCGGCGGGCCCAGGACTCTGATTTTGACTCCCGGCAAAACGCTCTCGAGTCCTGATTTCGTGCCAAAGTTGATGTAGAAATGCTTCTTGCCCATCCGCATCAGGTTTTCTACTGCCGACAGGTTGGACAAATTATCCTCGCCGAGGAATGACAACTCTTTATGAAGATTCTTTCCCAAAACAGACTTTCGCCGCTCAGCTTCAACGAGCACTGCGCCGGCGACTTCGTGCATACTTTGAAGTGCGGCTACAAATGACTGCTTGCCCGTCATGTTCGTCGGCGCTTTTTGCGCGTTGACGCGCGCGTCAGGATGTTCAGTCCACGGTTGAATGACTACGTCCGGTTTGCACGATGCGATTATGTCGCCCGCACCGTTTTGTTTTTTATTAGTCGCAAAACCGCTGATGTGGTCTTTGTGCCGGTGGGTCGCTACAATGGCGTGCAGTTTCCCCTTAGTTTGCTTCCTGATGTCCTCGGCCACACGCACCATCAGGTTCTCACCCATCGACTTTGACGTGCCCGTGCTGCCAAAGTCGATCAGCACATGCCGGTCGCCCGTTTTGCCGTTGTAGTGGAAAGTGAGAAGAAAACAATCACCAAAACCAACTTGATAAGAGCGCAGAGTTAGACTGCTGGGTTTGCTGGATGCCATCTGTTTTTACCACTCCTGACGAATCATATTCGCAAACGATGTCCGTTTTCGCCGGTGAAGATTCGCGAAGTTTCTAAAGCTGGAAGGATCGCGGAAGTAACCGAATTCCCAAAGGTACTTGATTCTGCGAGACTGGCGCTCGCGATTATTCATTCGATTGCTGACGTGGTACTTCAATCTTCCATACTCGTCGAAGATCAGGGCACCGCCGCCGTAGACTGTGATCTCCTCGTCCTTAGGCATGTCATCAGGAACTGCAATCTGAAGACGTTTCAGTTCCTGCGCCTGGAGCTTGAGAATCTGAATGTACTCCGCGACCGTTTCCCTCAGCGCGAAACCATCCGGCCCAATGCGTAAGCACGGTCGCACCGACAGCACGCGACTGTACGCGTTCTCGTAGAGCTTCAGCGGCCCTCGGTTTTCCCAAATGAATCGAAATACCTCGTCGTAATCACGCTGCATCGATTCGAAATGAATTAGCTCATAGCTGAGATTTCCTTCGGGAGGACACCAAATGCCCGGGTTCGCTTGAGTGCCTTCCGACGCTGGTTCGATGCCATAGCTGCTAAACGTCTTTCGCAGAATCTCTCGAAACTGATATTTGGAATCGTTCGGATTGATCTCCAGGTCTGAAGTCAAAACAGCGCTGAGAAAATCGCAGAACTCCATGTTGACCGGGGGAGTGTAGTCGAGTGCGCGAATGACCATGGTCAAAAGGTAGTCGGCTATAGCCACGCCTTCCTCCACAACCCTTTCGCGATCTAATTGGCCGGGAGCCACCTGTCCCAACGACTCAAGGCGCTTGGCCCACACTGCGACGAAGGCGTTCAGCACTGCCGCCACCAGGATCTCGCCGCGACGATGCGGCTCGATGAATTGTTCTTGCTTGATGTATTTGCGAGAGGGTTCCAACTTCACCGAGCGGCGCAGAACATCGCCGCGCATCGTTGGCAGCTCCCGGCCCATTTCCTTAGCCAACCCGAGTAGCAACGATTCACGCAAAGCTTTTATCGTGAGATTCTTGCGTGCGATCTGTTTTGCGTTTCTACCGCTTGAGTTTAGATCGATGATGGTCTTTACAATGTCGGGAAGGGCAAACACAGAAAGCAGGGCGACGATATCCGCAAAGCCTTCGTGGAAAGCGGCCTGCTCGGGTGATGAAGGATCCGTATAACGCTGGCGCAAACCGTCGAGTAAAGCATGAGCCGTCTCGTGGGCTACGATGTCGTGGGAGAGACAACAGAAGACCATTCGTTCTTTACCCGGAAAATATCCGAACATGAGGGCCTGATCGCCTTCCGAATAAAAGGCATTGGCGTCGGCAAAGGCATGCGGCGCAACTTTGAGCTGGTGTCCGTAAAAGCCCCAGCTCACGCGCCGCCCGAGTGCGAACTCGAATCGCGCAAGAATTCGCATGACGATCGCATAGACGTTTTGCGCGTGAAAACTCGGATCGGAAAGCAGTTTTGCGTCGGAAGCTTTTGAAAACGGGTCGCCGTTTTTAGCGTGATTGTTGTCAGTGAGGCTCGGGTATTTTATTGGCCGGTACAGACTGCCAACGGAAGAGTCGTAGTCAACGACGTGGACTCGATAGCCCCAAGGGCCCGGCGCGAGTTCTTCGGCCGGAACGTCGACTTCGGCTCGAAGTATTTTTCCGTTTACTTTTACGCTGGGGTCTTGCGCGATGATAGTAAGTTTACGATTCAAAGGCTTGGCAATCGGTGTCATGATTTTGTAAGTCCTCGTCGCGAAGCGACGCTTGAATGTAGGACGGCGTTTCCGCCGGGTTCGCCAAATGGCTTTACGTCTCCGTCGCGTAGCGACGCCTGAATTTCACACGTCGCTACGCGACAGATCCGATTGGCCTCTCACTCATAATGGATGAATTCCGACTTTTATTTCAGACGGATGAATTCCGTCTTATTTCACGAGACCTTTTTTGAAAGGGCTGCCGGGCAAGGGTTCCAGCTAGCGCCGCCGACAATATTCGGTTCCATCACTCAAGTCAAGATTTTTTGAGATTTGGTGGGATGCAATAATCGATCTCATTCACACCGCGCTTTAGCGCGGCGATCCTTAAGTCAAAGCTCACGGGAAACCGTTTAAACGGTTTCTTACAAACAAACTCCTACCAAGCACCGGGCTGAAGCCCGATGTGAATGAGACAGAATTCGAGGTAAAGGCCGCTCAATGTGGTGAGGCCGGTTGGACCGGTAACGGCGTGCTCGTAACCGGGCCGTGCGTGTCGGGCAGAAAATAAAATAAGACAGCCAGGACAGCGTACACGGAAAGTAGCTGCACACCTTCAGCCCAGTTGCTCTCACCATCGGCACTGATCTGCTCGACGATGATGATCGACACAGCTACGGCGATCACCTCGGGTAGAGTGAATTCCAAATCCATGGGCCGGCCAAACAAATACGAAGCGAATATCAGTAGCGGTGCGACCAGCAGCGCAATTTGCAAACTGGAACCGACGGCGATCCCAATGCCGATGTCCATTTTGTTGCGCACGGCCATTAAGATAGCCGAAGAATGCTCGGCGGCATTGCCAATGATCGCAACGACAATTACTCCGACGAAGACTTCGGTTAGCCCCAGCGTCTCGCGCGCTCTCTCGACGGCGCCGACCAGAAACTCTGCCACCACTGCCACAAAGATCGTGGCGATGAGAAGAATGCCCACAGCCTTGCGGATAGACCAAGGTGCGTGACCACCCGCTTCGACTTCCATTCGTGTCAATTCCTCGCCAGCTTCCGATGCTGCGCCTTGAGAATGGTGACCAGCGAACAGATCTTTATGAGTTACGAGAGTAAACACGAGCGTAAGAATATAGGTGACGAATAGAACGATTGCGATGGCCAGCGATAGACGCTGTTCCTGTTGCGGCGTCCAACCGCCTTGCGCTACGGGGACTTGTGCTGCTGCCACATGAAAGATCGTCGGTATGATCAAGGCGATCGCTGCCAATGTTAAAGCTGTCGCTGAAACGCCTGCAGCGGTGCGATTGAACTTCTGCTTCTCATATTTCACGCCACCGGCTAAAAATGACAGCCCGAGCACGAGCAGGATGTTGCCAATAATGGAACCGGTAATCGAAGCCTTGACGACGCCGGTCAACCCCTTGGACAGGGCAAAGAGCGCGATGATGAGCTCGGCGGCGTTGCCGAGCGTGGCGTTCAGCAGGCCGCCAATACCTTGGCCCAGGTGTTCGGCGAGGTGCTCCGTGGCGCGGCCCATCCAGCCGGCTAGGGGAATGATTGCGAGGCACGAGCAAATGAAAAGAGCCGTCGGGTTCTCGAGCGCCGGCACGAAGCGCAAAACGAAAGCCACCGGCAGGAACACCAGCAACCAATTCAGCGACGGCCTCAGCAACGACCGCTTTCGTGCGTTAGGACCTCGCGCGTTGTCCGCTGCTAATTGCTGCTTTCGCGATGATTGGTTTTCCGGTGACGGATTTTCCGGTGACTGGTCGACTGGAGGTATCGGCATGAAGCATATTTATCACATCCGGCCGAGGTTTCGTGTGATTTCGTGGATCTATTGGGGCGTCGAGCATTAAAACGATCCAAGAAACCACACGAAACGAACACGAAACACGAGACGCAAGACACGAGACCATGAGAGCACAGGACGAGCGATGAACGCCGAATGACGACGAACGACGTACGACGTACGACGTACGACATAATTTCTATTATCAGACGCGGTAGGTCGGGTGATTGGCTTTGTTCTCGGTGGTTAAATCCGTTACACGCGTGGGGTTCCCCGGTCCTCCCACGTTTTTCTGATTTGCCCGCTGCGAGGTCGGGAGCACTACTTCCACTTCTCTTCCGCTTCCTCCGGGAATCTATCGAAGATTCGTTTCGCGAGGTTCTTCACCGGCTCGACATTGGACAGTTGCCCGAACCACTCCATGTATCGGAACATCTGCCGGCGAGTTGAATAGACTTCGAAAGAATCACGTCCTGCCGTTTCAATTAAGCGCGTAGCGTAATCCAACGCGCGCGTTTTGGCTTCTTCCGGATCGGGCCGGTCTTCAGCCTTCCCCATCAGCAGAGACAACAAATCAAGCTCGAGCAGATTCCCGAGAGCCCAAATCGTTTTCTCTGTGTCTTTGCCATACAAGTCGTACAGGGAGAGCTGATGAGCCAACGACCACAGCCCGGCCAAATCTTTTTCGTCGGTACAGTCAATCGGACATGTCACATCGGTAGCATCCTGCGGAGAAGCAACATCAGGCGCAGCAGCGTTTTCTCCAACGCTTTGAGACACCTCTCCCGCATTTTGCGAAGGAACGACGTCAGGCGAATCCTCATTCGCGGCGTGTCCACCATTGGGCGCTCTGAGATGCTTTAACATCAACGTCAACGACAGATACTGCACTACCGCCCAGCTACTCGAGCGGTCCAACAAAAACGACTCCCAGTAGTGGTCCCGCGCCTGGCGTAGCAACTCAATAGATTCGTTGAGCGCGTCGGGATCGACCTGGACACTTCGCGTTGATGAATAAATAACTTCTGCCTGACGCTTTTCCGTACTTGCGAGCAATCCACAAATGCGAGACTTTTTTTCCGGCATGCTTTCCTGCAGCCGCTCTAGTCTTCGCTTCGCATCGCGGATTGCCTGACGAGTGTTTTGCAGCAATGCAAGCTGCTCTGCGTCCGTTGTTTGTTTCTTTGATCGCTTGCGGATCTGCGTGGCAAAAATGCGGCGCGTTACTTCATCAGCGTGGTTCATCGCCACGTTGATGTTGCGCATGGTTTGGTCAATTTGAATGTTCGGGAGCTGATTATCGAAATCGGGCGGCAAGGAGACATAGGCAGTCAGGCTCGCCCAGTCGTGCGTCGCGCGGAACTGCGTGTAGAGTCGCCTGCGCAAGTCGTAAAGGAGCCGCCGCGGGTCAGTGCCCCACAGCAATCCTTCGTACAAACATTCGACGAGCCGCACAGAACCTTCAAATGAAAGCGGAAACTGGCCGGCTATAACCATTGGAATTCCGGCTTCATGTAGTGCGTGTGCGATGCTAGAGCCGGCGCCGGCGACTGAGCCCACGTTTCCACTGTCACAACTTGCAAGAGTAACAACTGCGGGCCTCGACAACTTGCGGCTGTCAGGCGACTGCGCAACGCGTAGAGCCGTCGCCAGTCTGGCGCCACTTATTAAGTCCCATTCATCAGGCTTCATTGAGTTGTGCAACGCGAGGAAGAAGCGTTTGTCGAAATTCTCTTCCCGCTGAATGCCGTGCGCCAGAATGTGGACGTGCGTGAACTGGCCAGTGGCACACGCTGCCTGAATTGCTTCAATGGACGCCTGCGGTAGGAAATACAAATGCTCTTCAACGCGCTTACGGCGCATCTCGGGGTCGCCTTCATCGAAATACTTCACCCAGGGAGTTATGACTTTTCGCAACGCTTGCAGATGAGATTCAAGCGGTATCTGCCCTACCCCTCTCCCACCTCGATCGTCTTTTGGTGGGGAGGCGGCGGCGAAAAGTATCCGCGGCCGCTTGGGCCATTGCAGATGTTCGCCCGGCACACGACGAATTTCACGTGTCAGGCAAACAGGCATCTGCGGCTGCAAAAGCAAGTGCTGGCCGGCGCCCGGCATGCCGTTCGGCGAAAGTGCCAGCTCGAATGGCAGTAGTGCCAGTTCAGAAGCAGAAACAATAAGACGCAGGTGGGTGAGTTGTTCTGCGGTGCCATCGACCTTGCTCGATTCAGCCGTAAGTCCAGGTATCTGCCCCAACAAGTCGCCCAACGATTTCGCAGTATCGTTCAGGTGAAAAAGCCGCGAATGTTCTCCGTTCTCGTAACGAAGCGATCTCAAACGAAAGAGGAACTGGTTGTGCTCGAACGGAACGTGCAGAGTTACGGCAGCATGGTTCTCGCAAAGGGCCAGGTATGGCGTCAAAGGAGACAAGAGCTGGTTATTCGCAGGCCCGTGTCGTAGTAGCTCAAGAGTAATCGTTCGCATTTATTTTTTAACCTTTGGTAAACCGGTATTGACCATTTTCCGGCAGAACGTCCTGGTCGGTCGGATCAAGCGTCACATGTCGCAATTCGCCGTGCGTTCCAACCTCGTCAACCGAAAACGCGACTACTGTGAGTTGGCGTCGAATCAATCCGGGGTAAGAGTCGAGTGCGGCCATGGTCCCGGCGCCGAAAGCTTTGAAGACCTCTCTGAATTTTGCCGAATCACCTAACACGTCTCCCTCGAGCTTGATCAGTCGAGCCCAGGTGCCGCTATTAAAGTACCAACCCGATCGCTTCTTGCGTGGGAGAGCTCGCTCGAGGTGAGTGTGACCGGCCACTACAAAGTCGGCGACATCGCCTATTTGATCGTCGAGAAGTCTGAATGTGTCATCCTCTACGCTCGGGTCGAAGCTGCGGTCCTCACGCAGTTCAATAAGAGCCTTGCGCAGGACTTCACTGGTGTCGCTGCCGCGGACCCATTCCATGAACGCAGCGGTCGCACCGAGATAAGTTTCGCGTTGATCATCGAGAATCAAGGTCAACGGATCGACGTCGCGGCCAAGCCTGGCTTCGGCATTATCGAGCAGCGAGGCAGCATACTGTCTTCGATCAGCTTCGAAAGTGTTGCGGCCAACTACCTGCCCAAACCCATTTCCATCGGGCGGCAGCAATCCGGGCATGGCCAGCGACCTGCCGGCCAGGTAATCGTCTTCGTCACCCTCACCGAGAAATCCAGTAGCGCGTTTGATCTTGTCCAATATGAGCCGCGCGGCCGTAGCGCCGATCGCGCGCAGCTTGTCACGTTGATCGGGCGCCAGGGCCGCTATCGTCGGAAGCACGCCCTGCACTTCCGGTTTAAGCAAATCAATGAATGGATAACGACTCTTGAGGTCGTTCATGACATCAATCACTAACTGCGAGCCCGCGTTCGGAATCCAACTATCAATCGGACGACCCTGCATGACTTCGCGACCGAATCGACGTATGGTTTCGTAATCGGCTACGTTCCATGTATCCACTTCATTACCGTGAACGCACAGGATGCGAGCGTTTCCGACCCAGCACAAGAATCCCGTGCCTTCAAAAGAAAACGTAATTCGGCCGCGCGCTTCATAATTATTTCCGGCCAGAATCTCCATTAGACGTGCGGCCACCCATGGCAAGGCCAGCTCCAAGTCGTGATTGCCCAGATTGATGATCAGAAACCGATTCTTCGTAGCGGCAAAATTGTGCAGAGCCGTGAAGACCTGTTTGAAGGAGGCGTCGTTCGTCGCGATCCGGTCCAGCTTTTCGATTGCACCGGCTGGATCGAAATGTAATGAAGGCCGTTCGGCCAGGAAGTCGACGAAATCGCCGTTGATCAGCAACGCGATCCTCTCTCCCGGATTTATGGTCGCGAGATAATCAATTAGTCTTGCGAGCTCGTTACCGGAATTGAAGATCTGGAACCCCGTTGGACCGCCTAAGTGCAAATCCGAAATCACGTACAGGCCGTCGAACTGGGGAATACATGCGGTTGGGATGGAGAGTAGTGTGCTTGACATATCTTTAATGGCTACTTGAGAAAGAAACCCAATGGAAACTCAGCAGTGACGTGAGGCTAACGAGGAAATGCCCGTCAGCAGATCGTTTGAAAGCGGAAACACAATATTCCTGTTGAAAATTTCTGTCAACAAAATTAGCCGCGGAAAACTAGGCCGCGGATACGCGGATGCACGCGGATAAGAAGAGACAGAGAGCGGTTGTGCGGCTGTTACCTGCTTTATTGTCTTATCCGCGTGTATCCGCGTTATCCGCGGCTAAATGCCCTCAACTTGACGGTGGTTCTGGCTTGCCCTACATTTACGGCTCACTTTAAAAGGGATTTCCAGAACGTGGCTATAAAAATTGAGAACCAGACTGAGCGAAAACTGCCCGCTAACACGCTTGCCGATATTGAGGCCGCCTTCGACAGCCTTCCCCGCGAGCATACTCGCGGTCTTGAACGCATTCGACTAGTAGAGTTCATTACCGACCCACGGCTGAAAGTCGGCTTTCAGACTACTGAACTCCCCGGTCTCTACCATCCTCGGCAGGGGCCGAAAGGGCCCTGGTTGGAAGTGGCGGTGGGCGTCCTGTTGCCGGCAAATAAGCCTATCCACAAGCGAATCGTTCCGCGAATGTCTTTCAAGGGTAACCTGACCGCGGTTGTGTTCTCGCTGGTAGGCCAGCACTATCACTTCACACTCAAACACTCGCTTAAGAAGACGCAGCTGGAGCCTGCAGTCAGGCAGTACACAGAGAAGCAGCTTAAGGCCTGGAATGAGAAGAAGCACAGCTTCCGAGCGAAGTTGTTTAAGCCGATTCAGCCGACGCTCGAGCGCTGGGCGAAGGGTCTACAGAAACGCGCTGCCGCAGAGAAGAAAAAGGGTCTCGCCTCAAAATAAAGCCCGACACTTGTCCAAAGCCCAAAGTCCTCACTTTAAACTTGAGCTTTGAACTTAGAACTTTGGAATTGACGTCAGACGTTGAATAACGGACGTTGGACTTTGGACATTAGACTTTGGACTTGTAGTTCTAGGCGGAGCCGTGGTTGCCGCCATCGATGCTGTCAGCTGCCGACCTCAATGCCGCAACAACATCTTCACGCTCCACACTCGACCTTCGAAAACGAACCTCTAAATTGAACTCTTTTCCCGGCGAGACATATTTGAAGGTGTAAGGTTTAACTTCAGGAGTGATTCGCGGCCCGATCTCCTGGCGCCGCGCTTCCCTTGCATCGTCACGTGTCAGCCCACGCGACGTGATTTCTTTCGCCAGCCTTCTCATTCCATCTTCGTCCGGCTGGCGCACGATTTGTAACAACACTGACTTAGCCGAGACGTCCGCCTGACGACACATCTCTCGCACGTCGCGTGGAATTGCGGCGATCGAAAGTGCCTCTGTAACCGTGCTTCTGCTCTTCCCTACTTTGCGTGCAATGTCTTCGTGCGTGTAGCCGAACCTCTCAGACAGTGCGAGTAAGCCATCCGCCTCTTCCCAAACGGTCAGATCCTTGCGCTGCATGTTTTCAATGAGCGCGATCTCCGCGACGCCTCCTTCGTCCACTTCCATTTCAACGCACGGCAGTTCTTTTAATCCGGCTCGTTGAGCGGCTCGCCATCGTCGCTCACCCGCGATGATCATCCACCGACCGGTTGTCCGTGAGGGCTTCACCAGTAAAGGCTCCAGCACTCCTTTCTCCGCGATCGACGCAGTGAGTTCCGTCAGGTCGCCAATCTCCGTGCGCGGCTGTTCGGGATTCGGATCGATCTTGTCAACAGGTATCATTCGCCCGAACGCTTGCGGTTGATGTCGCGATAACTCTTCGACGTAGTGCGCGTCGTGACGCATTTGCAGACCGGTCGGCAGTCCTCTTCTAGACACGGCTAAGCACCTCTTCGCAAAGTTTTGCATATTCCACCGCGCCGGATGAATTAGGCGCGAAACTAAAGATCGACTCTTTGTAGGCTGGCGACTCTTCAAGCCGCACACTCTTTGTAATGACTGTGTCGAACAATTTCGGTCCAAAGACGCGACGAATTTGTTCATGCACCTCACGCGCTAACGTCGTGCGACGATCGTGCAGTGTAACGAGCACGCCCAGCAGCTCGAGCCGCGGATTGGGCCGAGCTTTCACCTTCTCAATTGTCTCGAGCAGATCGTCCGTGCCTTCCAGTGCGTAATAAGACGATTGAATCGGCACCAGCACATGAGTAGCAGCAACGAGGGCATTCACGGTGATCAGCCCGAGCGTTGGCGGCGTATCGATAACAACAACTTCGTATTCTTTCAGGAAAGGCTCCAAACGATCCTTCAGCCTGAACGGTGCGTCGAAGTCGCCGACGAGTTTCGCCTCGAGCTTGGCGAGGCTGATGCGGGCAGGGACGATGTCCAGGTTTTCCACGGGCGTGCGGTAGGTTGACTGCTCGACCGGAGCTGCGCCGTCCATCATCAACTCGTAAGCTGAGCGGTCGACCGTTAACGGATCGAGGAATGAAATCGAGCTGTTTGCCTGAGGATCAAGGTCTAAGAGGAGGGCACGTTTCCCAAGCCTGGCGAATGCGGCGGCCAAATTGATGGCGGTAGTGGTTTTTCCAACGCCACCCTTTTGATTTGCGATGGCAATTACCATCCTTTGCCCATAACTATCCACAGATTACACAGATTACACAGAAAAAAGTAAAAGAGTTTACGGACTTATTACGTTCGTTTCTGCTATCCACAGATCTCACAGTCCTAAACCTTTTGCTCTGTGTAATCTGCGTAATCTGTGGATGGCGTTACATCGGAAGATCGCCGGCTTCGCCGATTACATCCGGCCATTCTTCTTCCGTCGCGCTTGATTCCTCTCCTTCCTCGGAGGGTACGGTATTTCGAGAAGCATTGATGACTTCCATGTCAACATAAATGGGGCAGTCAGCTCTCAACGCAAGAGCGATTGCATCAGAGGGTCGCGAGTCGAGCACCATGCGGTTTCCATCACTCGTCCGCATTTCGATTTCGGCGAAGAAGGTGTTGTCGCGCAAACTCGTCACAACAACTCGCTCAACTTGTATACCTAGCTGAATGATCAAATTGCGCAGCAGGTCGTGGGTCATGGGCCGGGGAGGAGCAATTTTCTCGATTTCCAGAGCAATAGCATTGGCCTCATAAGCGCCCACCCAGATCGGCAGCATCGTGTCGCTATCAATATCCTTCAAAATAATTATGGGGGTGCCGCTATTGGGGTCCATCATCAAAGCCCGGATTTTTACCTCAATTTCCATAAAACCCTCTTGTTGCTCTTCCCTGCCGTGCCCTAGTCGAGCCTTTCGCCGTAAAGACTATTTATCTTGGCCTTGCTGATCAGCACCTGCGCGACTTCGCCCTTTTGAGTCGCGCAGCCGGAGAAGTTTACGACTTTGTGGCACGTTGAATGACCCGTCACGTCATCGGGCGATTTGGCGCTCTCTCCTTCAACCAATACGCTCACGGTGCGACCAACGTAACTGTCATAGATCTTACTCTGTATTTCACGTTGACGAGATTCGAGCTCCAGGAAACGGCGCTTCTTAATTTCCTCTGGCACGTCGTCGGTTAGCTTTGCTGCCGGAGTGCCGGGGCGTTTTGAGTATTTGAAAATGTACAGCCCATCATACTGGCACTCTTCAACCAACTTCACGGTGTCTTGAAAATCACGTTCCGTCTCACCGGGAAAGCCGACGATAATATCGCTCGTCAACGACAGACGCCGTTTCGAATTCTTAATCGCGTTCACACGACGCAGGTAATCGTCTCTGTTATGACCGCGGCGCATGCCCTTCAAAACCTGATTGCTACCTGATTGTACAGGCAAGTGCACCCAGTCACACAGGTTTTCATACTCTTCAATCGCCGCCACTATATCAGGATGAAAGTCACGTGGGAACGATGTTGTAAATTTGATCCGCTCCATTCCGGTTTCGGCTACAGCTCTGAGCAGCCGGCAGAATGGTGTGGCGCCGCGGCTTTGCTCGAGTCCCACTTCCGATCGAGGGCGATAGCTATTCACGTTTTGGCCGATGAGTTGCACTTCCTTGTAGCCGAGTTCACGCAGACGTTTCACTTCGGCAACAATGTCACCGGCAGTGCGGCTCTTTTCACGACCGCGCGAGTAAGGAACGATGCAGAATGAACAGAACTTGTTGCAGCCCTCGATGATTGGGACAAAAGCAACGTAAGGAGAATGCCTTTCGACAGGAGAAACGTCCCAGAATTCACCTTCCGCTCGCTCGGCCAAGTCGATAACGGCCGCTTCCCCTCCCCGCGCGCGCTCGATCAAAGAAGGAATTCGATCGGTGGCGCGAGTTCCGATGACCATGTCGACGCTTGAGGCTTTCGCGAAAATCGAATCACCTTCGAGCTGCGCAACGCAGCCCATGACTCCGATCAGCGGTTTCTTCTTTGAAGCTCTACGGATATCGCTGATGCGATTAAAGACTTTTCTTTCCGCACGTTCGCGTACAGAGCACGTATTGAGCAACACGACGTCCGCATTTTCCGCAGAGCTAACGAGGTCGTAACCTGCTTTGCGCAAGCCAGTGGCTGCGCGCTCACTGTCAGCGACGTTCATCTGACATCCGAATGTTTCGATGTAGACCTGCGTTTTCATTATCGATACTGCACGGCGTCGAGATGCGGGTAGTCTAGCAGATAGCGATCCACGAAACCACACGAAATCAAAATGCACGAAACCACACGAAATAATACAGTTCACTAACTTGACCGGTTATTTGTGCGGCGGGTAGTATGCTCCCAGTTTGAATCCCAGACACAGAAAGGTTCCTCATCATGTCATTCAATAAGTGTATTCTCGTCGGCAACCTGGGTCGCGACCCGGAATTGCGTTACACGCCGCAAGGCACGCCCGTTTGTAGCTTCACAATGGCAACAAACGAGCGACGCAAGGACAAGAACGGCGAGATGCAAGATCACACCACCTGGTTCCGTGTCACGCTTTGGGGCAGACAAGCTGAAACTGCTTCCCAGTACCTCACTAAAGGCCGGCCGGTTTATATCGAAGGAAGGCTTCGCGTTGAGGAGTGGACTGACCGCGATGGAAAGGCGAGATATACGCTCGAAATACACGCGACAGACATGCAGTTTATTGGCTCGCGCGGCGACGAGTCGGCAGCGGCAGCAGCAGCGGCATCGAAACCGTCCGCAAGCGAGCCGATGCACACACCGGCCGACGTGACTGACGACGATATTCCGTTCTGAGTTTAAGCCATACCCCAACGGCCAAACTGACGGAGCTTAGCGTAACGCTTTGCCAGCCTCTCTTCCTGGCTACAGCTAACCGCTTCTGCCAAGCGTTCGCTTAAAGCTGAATCAAGGTAGCGGGCAGCCTGGTCGTAGTCTGTGTGTGCTCCTCCGGGTGGCTCGCTGATGATCTGATCGATCAATTTGGCGTCTAAAAGATCTTGAGCTGTGAGTTTGAGGCCTTCGGCCGCACGCGCTGCCTGGCTGGAATCTTTCCATAGGATCGCGGCGCAGCCTTCGGGTGAAATAACTGAGTAGATCGCATTTTCGAGCATCAGCACTTGATCGCCGATGCCGATTGCCAACGCACCGCCCGAACCACCTTCTCCGATGACGGTGACTATCACAGGAACTTTCAGCTTGGCCATCTCCCGCAGGTTGTAGGCGATTGCTTCTGCCTGTCCTCGCTCTTCGGCGTCGATGCCCGGATAGGCTCCGGGAGTGTCAATCAAGGTAAAGATAGGCCGTCGAAATTTTTCCGCGACTTTCATCACGCGCAACGCTTTCCGGTAACCCTCGGGTTTCGGCATTCCGAAATTTCGGTAACTGCGTTGCTTGGTATCGCGTCCCTTCTGGTGCCCGACTACTCCCACCGGCAAGCCGTGAAAACGTGCCAGGCCGGCAACGATGGCCGGATCCTCCGCAAATCTCCGGTCGCCATGGAGCTCAACGAAGTCTTCGAAGAGTCGCTCGATGAAGTCGAGGGTGTAGGGGCGTTCGGGATGGCGGGCCAACTGCACCCGCTCAAAAGCAGCCTTGGGTAGAGTTTGTGCGTTTTCGTCGATCTGTTTCGTGTCTTTTCGTGGATCGTCCGCCAAGGTTCATTTCCCCTGATCTCAATCTCGCCGCTTTGCCTCTCCCATCAGCATTATCAGACGCGGGCGACTGCGTGCAGAATCCTCTCAATCTTGATCCCGCATCCCAAACTCTTCAACGCCGTCTCGAACTTCAGGGAACGATCGACGCGCAGCGCATGATTGGCCTTCACCCTAACCACCGTGTCGGATTCAATGACGGTCTCGAGCGCTACATCGCAATTGCCAGGATGCGTGTTTATCAAGTGGAGAATCGCATCAAATAAACCCTCGAGATCTTCCGTCGCCGGCAGCTGCACTACTATTAGCTCTCGGTTCTTAAGAATGTCATCCAACCGCTGGAGTTGATCAACCACGACCGTGGGTGCGCTGTCTTCGCTCAACTCCAGACGTCCCGTAACGAGCGCCGGAAGTTCGTCCGCCAACAGCGCGGAGTGTTTGCGGTAAGTCTCGGGCCAGAGAACGCACTTGGTTGCGCCCGCTTCGTCTTCCAGCCGCAATAACGCGAACCTGTCGCCTTTCTTCGTGGTTCGCGATTGCAAGTCGTTGATAATTCCCCCAACCGACACGCGACTGCCACTGACAAAGTTGGATAGATCAACCGATTTCGCCGCATTCAGACTTTGCAGCAGGTTCACGTAGTCACCCAACGGATGCCCAGTAATATAAAACCCAACAGAGGCTTTCTCGTTTGCCAGCAATTCAGTAAGAGTCCACGCTTTGGCTGCGAATGGGTGATCGTTGATTGGTGTCGCGTCATCGAACGTGGCCGCGAAAAGACCACTCTGACCGTGCAGCTTCTCTCGTTTTACGCGTTGGGCTCGAGCCAAAGCAGCATCGATACATCCGTGAAGCGCAGCACGCCATTCCTTCGTATCGCGCGATTCGGGTTTAAGCGAATCGAAAGCACCCGCGCCGACAAGACTCTCCAGAGCTCTCTTGTTAAGCGCGCCGTGTTCTACTCGTTCCGCGAAGTCAAAAAACGATCGGAAAGGACCCGTCTCTCTGGCGTCAATGATGGCGTTAACCGTCGACTGACCGAGGCCCTTGATAGCAGTTAGTCCGTACCTGATGGCGCCGGCCAATGGAGTGAAGCCCGAATAGCTTTCGTTAACGTCCGGCGGCAACAACTCGATTCCCTGCCCTCTCAGTTCTTTTGAGTATTTGAAGACCTTGGCTGCATCCTGAGCCTCACTGGATAGGACTGCCGCAAAAAAATGTTCGGGATAATGTGCCTTGAGATAAGCTGTTTGAAAAGCGAGGTACGCGTAGGCCATGGAATGAGCGCGCGGAAAACCGTAGTCCGAAAACTTTTCCATGAGTGAAAAGATCTTCTCAGCTTTTTCCTTTTTCAGGCCTCGTTCCATCGCGCCATTGATGAACTTCTGCTCGTGAAGCGCCATCTCTTCACGTTTCTTTTTTCCCATCGCGCGGCGCATCAAATCGGCTTCGCTCAACGTGTATCCGGCGAGCCTTTGCGCTAAGTGCATAATCTGCTCCTGGTACACGAGCACGCCGTAGGTCTTGTCGAGCACGTCCTTCATCTCAGGTACGAGGTACCGTACAGCTTTCTTGCCGCGATGCCTCATGATGAAGTCATCAACCATTCCTCCGTCCAGAGGCCCTGGTCGATAAAGCGCGTTCAGTGCCGAAAGGTCCTCCAGCTCTTGCGGCTTTAGCTTCCGGCAAATCTCCTGCATGCCTGAGGACTCGAATTGAAAGACCGCGTCAGTTCTCCCTTCAGCAAAAACAGCCATCGTTTTTTCATCGTTAAGCGCTATATCAGCCCAGTTAATCTCTTTGCCAAGCGACTGCTTAACGCTACTTAAGCAGTCATTTATAACAGTTAGGGCGGTAAGCGCTAAAAAATCCATCTTAAGCATGCCCGTTTTTTCGAGATCGGACATGACGTACTGGGTCGTTAGCTCGTCCTTCCCCGAGACAGCGATGGGAATCAATTCCTGGAGCGGCAGAGGCGAAATAACAACTCCGGCTGCGTGGACCGAAGAGTGGCGGGCACAACCTTCAAGTCTTTGTGCAACTTCAAGCAATTCTTTAACCTGAGGATTACTCTCAACCTGCTTCTTTAACTCGGGTACTTGCTCGAGTGCCTGGGCCAAGCTGACGTTGCGGCCGCGGACTGGAGGAGGAATAAGTTTCGCAATCCGGTCGACTTCCGCGTAAGGCATGTCGAGAGCTCTGCCGACATCCTTGATAGCGGCCCGAGAAGCAAGAGTCCCGAATGTGATGATCTGACAGACAGAGTCGCGACCGTAGAGGTTGGCGACGTGATTAATCACCTCACCTCGACCGCGGACGCAAAAGTCAATATCAATGTCTGGCAGGGTTACGCGGCCCGGATTCAAGAAACGCTCGAAGATCAGTTCGTACTGGAGTGGGTCGATGTCGGTAATTTCAAGGCAATACGCGACCAGCGAGCCGGCAGACGAGCCACGTCCAGGACCGACCGGAATCGAGTGTTCCTTTGCATATCGAACGAAGTCCCAGACGATTAGGAAGTAACCCGCAAACCCCATTTGCTTGATCATCGCAATCTCGCTGGCGAGACGGGTCTGATAATCAGAGAGCGGGTGTTTCAGCTCATTGCGGGCTATCTGTCTTTCCCAAACTGTTTGGCGCCGGCGTTCGAATCCTTCCCTAATCTTCTTCTCAAAGTACTCTTCGACTGAGAGGCCCGCATCTGAATCAGGTATGGGAAAGTTTGGCAGATAGTTCAGGTTGTCCTGAAGGCTTATGTCGCACCTGTTAGCAATCTCGACCGTACGCGTCAAGGCATCGGGTAGTTCGTCGCCGAAGATCCTCCACATTTCCTCCGGCGACCGGACATAAAAATTCGGCGTCGGGTAACGGAGACGATTAGTCTCGTTAACTGTCTTTCCCGATCCTATGCACAAAAGAACGTCATGCGCTCGAGCATCTTCGGCTTTCAGATAGTGGGCATCGTTGGTGGCGACGAGTGGTACGCCAGTGCGTTTTGAGAGTTCGACGAGAGGCTTGCGAATTCGCTGTTGAGCTTCAAGACCGTGCTCCTGAATTTCGAGGAAGTAGTTTCCCTTCCCCAAGATCTCTTCGAATTCGTGTGCGGCTGCAGCAGCTTCATCGAATTTCTCGCGCGCGAGCATCGCCGAAGGCACGCCGGACATGCAGGCGGAGAGACCAACCAACCCTTTGCTGTAAGTCGACAGGAGCTCTCGGTCGATGCGGGGCTTGTAGTAGAAGCCTTCGGTGTACGCCTTCGAAGTTAAGCGAACGAGATTCTGGTAGCCCTCACGACTGGTCGCGAGCAGGATGAGATGAAAGTTTGCTTTTTCACCTGGTGCGCCGGCTGACCGATCGGTTCTACTGCCGCGAGTGAAATAGGTTTCGCAGCCGATGATCGGATTCACGCCCTGGGCCTTCATGGCGTTGTAGAAAGAGATTGCGCCGAACATGTTGCCATGATCGGTCATCGCGCAGGCTCGCATGCCGAGCTCGGCCGTGCGTTTTGCGAGAGGTTTTATTTGGATGGCGCCATCAAGAAGACTGTAGTCAGTGTGCAGGTGTAGGTGAACGAAGTCTTTATCCGGCATGATCGCAGACGAAAACTATTCCGGGCGTTGTTTCTTAGGGTGCGATTAATGTCTAAAACTCGGTTGTGATGACTGCCCCACTATACCATCACGAACCACTAAATCACACGAAATCCTTTCACTCCCACTCAATAGTGCTCGGGGGTTTGGAGCTGATGTCGTAAACGACGCGGTTAATTCCCCGTATCTCCGAAACTATTCGCGACGAAATGCGCGCCAACACCTCCTGTGGCAATCGAGCCCAGTCCGCAGTCATACCATCCACACTAGTGACCGCGCGAATCGCAACCACACGCTCGTACGTACGCTCATCGCCCATGACTCCAACCGTCGATATCGGCAGAAGCACCGGAAACGCCTGCCACACTGAATCGTAAAGTTCCGCAAACCTCAACTCTTCATCAAGAATCCTGTCCGCCGCCTGCAGTAAACGAATCCTCTCCTCCGTCACTTCGCCGATGATGCGCACCGCCAATCCCGGTCCAGGAAAAGGATGTCGTCCAAGGATTTCTTCCGGCACACCCAACTCCCTGCCGATCAGCCGTACTTCATCCTTGAACAATTCACGTAAGGGCTCGATCAATCGCAAGTTCATCTTCTCAGGCAAACCACCCACATTGTGATGGCTCTTGATCACCGACGAAGGCCCTCGTACCGATACCGACTCAATGACGTCCGGGTAAAGAGTGCCTTGGACCAAATAAGCAGCATCACCAACTCGTTTCGCTTCATCCTCGAACACTTCAATGAAGACCCGGCCAATTCGTTTCCGCTTTTCTTCCGGATCGACGACGCCTTGAAGGGCTTCGAGAAAACGGTGGCCTGCACGAACGCCGGATATGTTCAAGTTCATGCTCTGTCTTAGCAGTGCCAGCGTTGATTCGAACTCGCCTTCACGTAGCAGACCGTTATCGACGAAGATGCAAGTCTGCCTGTCACCGACCGCTCTGTGCACCAAGGCTGCTGCGACGGTGGAATCGACACCACCGGAGAGTCCCGAGATCACTCGGCCCGTCTCACCTAATTGCTCTCTAATGCGATTCGTTTGATCTTCGATTACGGCAGCGGGCGACCAATCCCCGCGACATCCGCAAATGGAGAAGAGAAAATTGCGAAGGACTTGAGCACCTAACGGTGTGTGCGCGACCTCCGGGTGAAACTGCACTCCAAAAATTCCACGTTTGTCATCTTCGATTGCGTTCAGCGCATCGTCAGTCACCGCAGTCACCCGAAATCCGGTAGGGACACTGGTTACATGATCGCCATGGCTCATCCAAACATCCATTTCAGACGGCAGGCCACTGAACAACGGACTGCTGCCGTCACAAACTTTCAAACGCGCGTATCCGAATTCACGGCTGGGAGAGGACTCGACCTCGCCTCCCATTTCAAACGCCATCACTTGGAGGCCGTAACAGATTCCGAGTACGGGGGAATCGTTCGTCTCAATCAGGTTCGGCGATGGCTTGGGAGCGTTTTCCTGGTAGACGGACGACGGACTACCGGACAGGATTAGCCCTTTCGGACGTCTCGCCACGATTTGTTCTGCCGGAGTGTTGAACGGGAGGATCTCGCAATAAACCCCAGCTTCGCGAACCCGCCGCGCAATCAGCTGTGTATATTGAGATCCAAAGTCGAGTATGATGATGGTTTCGTGATGACTGGCCGTGGACAAGAAAGGTAACCTCAGATGGTGTTTCGCACGTCTAAGAGATGTCGGATGACGAAGCGGAGGATTATAAGATTCGCGTGGTGATAGTCAAAACCTCTTGGTGCCGCCGGCTGTTTCGCAGGTTGGGCACTCAAAGAATTCTCACTTACACCTTACTTGCTCTCACCGCCTCTTTGGCGTTTAGCGCACCGCCCACGAACAAAGCACGAGCCCAAGTAGCCCTATCTCAACCTCTAACAATTCGCTGGCGGTACGACTCCAACCTGACTCTGAACCTTACGCCGGCATTTGACCAGGAACGCATCTACCTGCCCTTAGCCGGGGGAATGCTCGTCTCCTTGCGAGCCAGTGATGGACAACTTTATTGGCGTTCAGAAATGGGCGGCGAACTCTCAGCGTCGCCCGTAGCCGATGACCGGGCTGTCTACGTCGCGTCGGAGCTTGGCCCGGAAACAGGCAAACCGGAGGCAGGTGTTCGACGCGCGACCGGAACTTTGCGAGCGCTCGGTCGAGAGGGTGGGGTTACTTCGTGGATGCGAACGTTGGCAATGCCGCTGAGGGGCGGCATGACGATCAGCGGCAACAAACTAATTGCGGGTGCGGGCGACGGAAGACTCTACGCGTTCGACAAAGGAACGGGGTCGCTTTTATGGGGAACGTACCTTGGAGGTAGTTTCAACTCCCAGCCGGTAGTAAACGGGGAGCGCATTTACGCAGGCAACGACGATGGGAGCCTGGTGGCATTAGAGGAGTCGAGTGGGAAGCTGTTGTGGCGTTATCGAACGAAAGGGCCAATTCGAGGTCCCGTAGCCCTGGCTAACAGCACGGTCTATTTCGGTTCCGGAGACGGGTATCTGTACGCTGTGAATGCCGGCGATGGTCGTCTGCTCTGGCGGAAACGTACAGGTGCGGGTGTGGAAGCAGTGACAATGATCGACAATGCGCTGCTCGTGGCATCACTCGATAATTTCGTCTACAGGTTCTCATTCAACGGAAGTCGAGCTTGGAAACGACAACTGCCTGGAAGGATTTCGGCGCAGCCTCTCACGGCGGAAGATGGCGTACTCTTTACGCCGCTTTCGAGTCCGGCTGGCGTAGTGCTTGGTCCAAAAGACGGCAAGCAGGTGAACTCGCTTCCCACTGGTGAAGAAATAACTACGTCTGCGGCGCCGATAGCGGTGGGAGATGCAGTGCTTTTAACCACGCAGCATGGCTTTTTAGCATTCGCTCCGCCAAAACAATCGACCACGAGGAATAAGTAATGAGTGATAAGGTTCCTTATCACTTATCACTTATCACCTAAGTTTGTTTGGCTTCGACGCTGGATTCGCTTAGCTCTGGGCGCTTGCGGAAAATTCCGATCAAGCGAGCCACCAACCCGTGCAAAATGTAGCCTACGACTAGCACCAGCAGGACCTGGCGTGAGTAGAGGAAAATCAGCATGCCGATCGCCAGGAGAAGGATTATCGTGCGCATGCTGTTACGACGAGTCGTACCAACCGTCTTGAAACTCGAGAACCGTAATGTGCTGACCATCAACAGACTCAGCACTCCCATCATCGCCATCAGCAAGATTGAATAGATTCTCGCTTGCTCCGGGCTGTGGATCAGCAGAGGCATCGGATAAAAATGAACGATGGCAGCCACCAGTCCGCCGGCAACCGGAATTGGTAAGCCAACGAAACTCTTCTTGTCGACCTTGATGGTACCCTCTGCGAGAATGCGTGGACGTGAGGACTGCACGTTAAATCGTGCGAGCCGGAAGGCGCCGCACATCAGGTACAGGAACGACAGAAACCACGCCATCTGATGTAGCTCACTTCCCTCTTGCAGCGTGGCTCCATAACCCCAAACGTACGCCAGAACGGCCGGCGCCAATCCAAACGTTACTACATCGGCAATGGAATCGAGCTGGACGCCGATCTCGGTCGTCGTTTTAGTCATGCGCGCAATGCGGCCGTCGAGCATGTCGAAGAATATTGCCCAACCGATCGCTTTCGCCGAATTGTCGAGGTATTTCGAAGCGTGAATAAGATCCTGGTAAACGCCCGTGCCAATGTACTGAAAGCCTCGAACGGCAGCCATCACCGCGTAGAAACCCATGCCGATGTTGGCGGCAGTAAAGAGGGACGGGACTAAGTACAAACCCTTCTTCAGCCCACGTCGCTCGGGATTTGTAGGTTCCCGATCAGTTTCCAAGAGGATCGACTCCTGTCATCGTATTCGGCCCACGACGGTAGTTCCGCCGCGAACTCGCATCCCTTTTTGCACGAGGATCTCGACAGTCTCGGGCAAAATGAGATCAGTTCGCGAGCTGAATTTTATTAAGCCAAATCGTTCCCCTAGGGCTAATTGTTCACCCTTAGATTTCCAACAGACGATTCGACGGGCCAAAATTCCGGCGATCTGTTTGCACACGATCGTGACACTGCTGCCTTCAATAGTTAATGAGTTCTGCTCGTTTATTAAACTGGCCTGGTCATTCATCGCCACTAAGAACTTTCCGCTTTTGTAAGAGACGTCGGTTATCTTGCCGGCGATGGGCGATCGGTTAATGTGAACATCAAGCGGCGAAAGAAAGATACTTATCAACGTTGAACGATTCTGCTGCTCGCCTGCCAGCGGAACTATCTGCATTACGCGGCCGTCTGCGGGAGCTACAATCACATTAGGATCGGCGGGTGGCACACGTCTTGGGTCTCTAAAAAAGAAACACATGAACGCCGTGATCAAGACGAACGGGAGCCCGAGATACCAGTATCCCAGCGCCCACAAAACGATCGTGATCGCGGCTGGAATCAGAATATAGGGAATCCCTTCTCGAACGATTCTCAAAACTTATTTCAATTCCTCTCGAACGATAAGACGCCGTAGCTAAGCGAAAAGGGGACGCGCAGTTTATTTCCACGTCCCCAAATCAGATCTAAGTCCCGGGAGTAAGTCTGCCTCCGCAGGTGAATTAATGGCTCAAAGTTTGACTCTTCTGGTACTGCAGCATGATCGAATACATCTGGTCTTTAAGAGCCAACTTTTTCTTTTTCAACGTAATCTCTTCCAGTTGTTCTTCGTCGCTCGGATAAGTCAGAGCTGAAAGTTCGCTAAGTCGTTGCTCGTATCGCGTGTGCTCCCTGGCCAATTCGCGAAACTCTGGGTCACGATTGATCAGCTCTTCTTTCAGGCTATCCGTCGATGTAATGCTCATGGGCGTGCATGTCTCCTTTCAGACGGTAAACTGGCAAGATTGGGTAGACGAGGTAGAAGTTTTCGAAGAAACCACTATGGATGTGTGCCGACACGAAAAAATGGTAGCCCAATTGACGGCCTGAATCAAGCACGCTGTTTTAGCGGAACGCTCATGATTAGCGCGTCCTCGACTGGCGCCGAATAATACGCGGGCCGGCGCCCAATTTTGCGAAAGCCATACTTCTGGTAAAGAGCTTGTGCAAGGGAGTTTCCAGCCCTTACCTCCAGAAATGCGGTCGCGGCTCTCAGATGGCGGCCTTCGTCCAAAACGCGTTTTAGCAATGTTCCGCCAATACCGCGTCGACGATACTCCGGGCGGACAGCCACGTTATTTATGTGAATTTCGTTCGCGCCCAATCGCGCTACGATGTAACCGGCAATTTGAGAGGATTGGAGAGACGCGCGGGCGATTCGCGCCACCAGCATCAGCGAGCGGTTAGGACTCTGCAGCTCCGCATAATAAGCTCCCCAACCCCAACGGCTCAGGCCGGAGTGTTCTTCGATCTCGACGACTTCGAGCAGGTCGTGCTCGGTCATCTGCGATATTGAAATCGTCTCAGGTTTGGCCTCGGCGACACTCATTTTTGTGGGCGTAACTGATTTCAACTCACTTACTTCAACTCGGCGTCGGAGGGACGAACGTATATCGCGCTGAGTGAATCCGGCGGTATTAACTGTCCATGCTCAAACTGGTCCAGTGCCAAAGCCGCCACGTGCTTGCTGAGATTATCCTCTCTGGGCGCAAGCATCCAACCGGAGTTCGGCGCTGACATGTCGTCACGTTGGAATTCAATTCCCTGCTCTTGCGCGTATTCTCTTAGAAGGTCCGCATGAATCTGCGCTCCTTCACCTGCCCAAATCACGTCCTCCAACGAGCCATATTTATCGAGAACTTTGCGCGGCGGCAAGTGCGCAGCGGAATCACGTTCGATAACTGAATCGCCAGCGCTCACCGAAAGCAGTTGTACAAAGGCCTCTCCGCGGCCGGCCGGCAGCATCGCGACAGTTGCGCTTGATGGGCCGGCTGCGCGAGCTACGGCACAGAGTGTGGGAATGCCTGCGCATGGGCGTCCGACCGTACGTGAAAGTGCTTTCATAGTCGCGAGACCAATTCGTAATCCGGTGAAACTTCCGGGGCCAGACGCTGCAGCAAACAGGTCTACGTCGACGAGTTTGATGGAGGCTTCATCGAAGCAGGTGTTAATGTCCTGCAACAAGCTGTTTGAGTGAGAAATCTTTGGATCCCCAATGCGTGATGCGAGAATTGAAGTTCCGCGGGCAAGGGATACGCTGCCCCCCAGCGTTGCTGTATCAACAGCGAGGATGATCGGTACTGGATGCAACGATAATGAAGTCAGTACCACCCGCGGTAGCGGGTGGGTTTTGTTCCAATTAAAGCATGTTCCGATGAACCTAACACCCACCCGCTACCGCGGGTGGTAATGACCTCACTGAACGGCATCAATCGGCTACGAGCGCGAGGTGCTGCTGATTCTGATTGGTCGGGTGACAAACTCAGCCGCCCTTAACACGCAGTTGCCAAGCTGATACGGCATGCGAGGCAAGTTATTGAATCTGCCATTGACGCTCACCGTAGCTATGACGGGATTGGGCCAACGCTTTCTGAGCCCGCTTAACAAGCCGCTTGGCCTTCTCAACTGTTGAGCAAACGGTATCGGGTGCATAGTCGGCGCTTGATTGGCCGAGAATGGATTGGACCACTGAGCGAGAACGCTATCGACAAGCCAATCCGGCGGTTGTGAGGCATTACGCGTGATTGGCAATCCCTCAATCTTCGCTCCGAGTAGATGATTTGCCAGCATGATCGCACTAACAATCCAGTTTGCGCGCGTGCGATTAGGGCCGAGGCAGATCTTCCAATCGAACTCCCGCGGCAGAGATTCAATTGCCGCGCCAATATCGCAAAGCCAAACGGCTCGCCACACACCATGCTTCAACAGATGGATGGCCAACAGCGCCAGGTTATCTTCGGGACTGAGTACACGAATCTCTTCATCTCCCAC
>DATEDU010000164.1:0-24797 GCA_035281525.1 Pyrinomonadaceae bacterium
CGCACGTTATCGATGGGGAGGGACAGGACCGTCAGCCTTCGATTGTTCCGGATTTGTTTGGAGCACTTTTCAGTCGGCAGGGATAAACTTTGAAAGGGCCAGCGCGCGTACTCTTTGGACTCGTTTCGCTCCCTCGTTGCCAGAAGATAATTTCAAGTTCGGAACGCTGGTTTTCTTCAGCAACCTAACCCACATTGGCATAGTTGCCGACGAACATGGCTTCTATCACGCTTCGCGCAGGCATGGGGTGATTTATTCACCTTTCAACGACTACTGGCTTTCTCGCATCGACGGTTTTCGGCGCGTGCCGCTCACGCCCGCTGAACCGCAACTCGACGCCTCACAATTTTGAGACGAAGCCGGCGCGATGCTCTTCATCCGGAGCGTCCCAGACAATCGTAATCTTGTCGATCGACACGTAACAGGTCTTATCGTCAGCGTCTTTCAGCACCAACACTCCCCCCTCTACCTTTATCACTTCGCCACGAATGCTAGCCGAGCCTCCGCAGTAGAGGTCAATCTTCTTGCCAATCAGCTTTGAAAGAAAGTCTTGCATCACGCACTATTCTCTCTAAAAGTAATTTGAACCAACGGTAAGACATTCTCATCATCCTGTTGCCCGCGCTCGAACTCAAGCATGTCGTAATAAACGCACCGCTCGGAATCAGGGTACTCGCGACAAGCGTTCGGTCGAGCTTCGTAAATTCGACATCGCCGTGTTTCGGGATGCAGGAACATACACGCCTGTTCCAGCACCGGGTCAGCTCTCCGTCGCAGAACGCGTTCGTTCCCGTACATCCGCGTGTACCGCACGAGCGCGACTTCATACGGAACGCCGAAGTGCTTTGCCAGTCTATTTATGTCGCGCTTCGTGACCTGGACGCGTTCGTAAATCGCGCAACAATACGCCGGACACTTCGTGCAGTCGTAATTCAGAGGCTTTCCGTTTGCCGGTGCATTTCTCATTTTTCGTATTGCCTCCGTGTCCTCAGTGATCTCCGTGGTTAAAAATTTATCGCACCACGGAGGCGGAGGACACTGAGATCAGCGTCTGCTCGATTTTTCGTATTCGGCTTGTAGCAAAGCCATAAACTGATCGCGCCGCTCATAGAGTCGCTTTGGTTGCCTCGGCTTGTGCGTCGCTAAAGCATATGCCGTAATGATTGGCAGCGCCACTGTTGCGTCAATATAACAAACAACTGCGTCAGGCAGGCGATCGGGATCGACCTTGCCCCATGAAACGGCTTCACCGGGAGTCGCTCCGGAAAGGCCGCCAACATCCGGACGCGCGTCAGTGATCTGAAGGAAATAGTCGTGACCTCGCTCGTCAATCCCGAGGACTTCCTGAATCTGTGGCTCAGTCTGCAGCAAGAAATTCTTTGGTGAGCCGCCGCCAACAATAAATACGGCAGACAGTCCTCCCTTTTTCCTGCGTGCACCACCACCGTTGACGCCGCGTTTTGCAGCCAACACGATGGACGCAGTTTCGTTCACATCAAGGGAAGGATCGAAGGCGAGCTTGTTGCCTTGCAATGCTTTGGCTGCGACGTTCATGCCAATCGAGGAGTCGCCTGGAGACGAAGTATAAATCGGCACCGCATATTCATAGGCCACCGCCAGGAGCGACTTCTCCTTCTGACCCAATTTATGCTCGCGCTCAAACACGTAACGCCCGCAGCGATAATGAAACTCGGCCGTTGACATTGGCTTCTGAAACTCCTCTGACTCGATCACCCGGCGGAAAAATGCGTCCGTATCGAGCAGCACGGAGTAGTCGAAAAAGATGTCATAGATGCGCACCACCTGTTCTTCTCGCAGCACTACGTCGGAAATTTGCGCACTGCCCTGGTGCATCGAGAGCCCTATGCCGAAATGCGTGTCGTGATAGAGATTCGCGCCCGTCGAGATAATCCAATCCACGAATCCAGCCTTGATCAGCGGAATGAGCGCTGAGATCCCCAGACCTGCGGGTGTCAACGCACCGGTCAAAGACACTCCAATTGTTACATTCGGCTCAAGCATCTTCTGTGTGAAGAGTTGGCAGGCTTCGCGCAGCCGCGCGGCGTTGTACGCCAGAAACGCTTCGTCGACTAATTCCGTGATTGTTGTTTTGGGGGTGATTGGGGCTGGGTCAATTTTTTTGCCACGGAGGTATTGGCTTTTCTTCTTATTGGGCATCAGTTCACGCGCGATCCGTCGCTGCCGTTAGTTTCCAGAGCGCGCTTCACTCGCAAACGCCCGATGCGTCGCTCATCTGCTTCCAGAACTTCAACCTCTAGTCCACGAAACTTCAAATGCTCGCCCGAGCGAGGCACCTTGCCAGACTCGTTAATCACCAATCCGGCGATCGTGGTGAAATCATCGTCTTCAATCTCTACATCAAAGAGTCGCTCGATTTTTCCAATCTCAGTTGACCCGAGTACCTCGTAACTACCGTCGTGGCCGAGCACGATCTCTTCGGCTTCGCCGCCGATATCCTCGTCTTCAATCTCACCCACGATCTCTTCGAGAATGTCTTCGACCGTTACGAGGCCTGAGACTCCTCCGTATTCGTCGATCACCATCGAAAGTTGAACGTTGGCTTTCTGCATCTCCTCGAGAAGTTCTGCGATGGGTTTGGTCTCAGGCACAAAGTAAACCGCTCGCACTAGCGGCGCGATCGGTTCGTCTACATTGCCTTCAGCCCAACTCTGCAATAGGTCTCGCACGTATATCAGACCCTCTACATTGTCGATTTGATCGCGATAGACGGGCAGACGGGAATACTTGGATTCGATGATGACGTCGCGAGCTTCGCGTACATTCGCGGTAGCCAACAGGGCTACGATGTCTGGTCGCGGAGTCATGACTTCACTCACGCGAGTATCACCGAACTCGAGAATCGATTGAATCAGCTCTCCTTCTTCTTCTTCGAGAATGCCTTCCGCTGCGCCCACGTCGATCAGAGCTTGAATGTCGTCGCCGCTGGTGTCCTCTTCTTCCTCTTCCTCGCCATTTTCAGGCACGGGTTCTTTGCGGCGTCCGAAGAGACTGTGGAAAGGATCCGACGCGAACGTCATGACGGGAAGAAAGGGCCGGATGGCTGGCAGTAAATACAGCAGCGTGGCTTGGGGATCGCGCGTCGAAATTAGTAAAGGGATGAGCTGGCGAAAGATGCCCGCGAGTACGAGCCCGGCCACCAATCCGACCAAAACGAATCGCTGATTAGTAAAAAGCCTCAGCGAGATGGAAGTGATTAAGACAGCGACGATGACGAGTAGAATTTGGATAGTCGCAGAGAAAGCAAAATTGAATCGCGGTCGATTCTCCAGTGCTTGTTTGAGGAACGCTGCGGTGCGTGATCGGGATTGCTCTTCGGCGTCGGTAATGAGGCGTCGGAGGCCCACGTCGCTTAGCTGGCCGAAGGCCATGTAGACCGTGGCTAGCAATGACAGCGTCAGCAAAAAGAGGACAGTGAGTGCTATTTCAAATTGCATTCTATCTATGTGGTCAATGGTAAATGGTAAATGGTAAATCAGCAAAGATGGTCTTAGGTCTTTGGTCTTAGGCCTTAGGTCTTTGCTTTTCTCTTCAGTCTTTGAATACCATTCCTCAAAGACTAAAGACCAAAGACCAAAGACCTAAATTCGTAACTTGCGCCGCAATCGCACCTCAAGCCTATTCATCTTCCCATCATCAGTTTCATGATCAAAACCACACAGGTGCAGCAGCCCGTGCAGGATCAGTTGCGCAATCTCCTGGTCATACGACAGCCCGTTCTCCTTCGCTTGAACCTCAGCCCGTTCGACGGAGATGGCGATGTCACCCAAGTTTGATTCGTTCTCGGCAAAATGGTCTGGTTCGGCCGGGAATGATAGAACGTCCGTAGCTTTGTCTTTTCCTCTAAACTGTTTGTTCAGCTCCTTTATTTTTCTATCCGAAACAAAAGCAACCGTCGCATCCGCCTCTTTGCCAATTGCCTTGAGTGCTCTTTCACCGAACGTCTGCCAACGTTCGCAATCCATCTTTCTCCGCCGCTGCCGGCTCACTACTTCAACCATCGCTCGTCGACTACAGGTGTCCTTTTTTGGAATGATCCTCGTAGGCCCGGATGATCATTTGGACCAGCTTGTGACGCACCACATCCTTCTCGGTGAAATAGAGAAACTCAATCCCTTCGAGATGCGCGAGCACCCGTTCCGCTTCTATCAACCCACTTCGTTTCCCCATCGGCAGATCCACTTGAGTGACGTCGCCCGTTATCACAGCTTTAGAGCCAAATCCGATGCGCGTCAAAAACATCTTCATTTGTTCGCTCGTCGTGTTTTGAGCTTCGTCGAGGATGATGAACGCATCCGACAACGTACGGCCGCGCATGAACGCCAGCGGCGCCACCTCGATCACGCGCTTCTCAAGTAGCCGTGTGACGCGTTCGTAGTCGATCAAATCGAAGAGTGCGTCGTAGAGAGGACGCAGGTAAGGATCGACCTTGTCCTGCAAATCGCCAGGCAGGAATCCGAGCTTTTCTCCAGCCTCAACCGCAGGGCGCGCCAGCACGATGCGATTGACTTGCTTCTGCATCAATGCCTGCACCGCCATTGCCACGGCGAGATACGTTTTGCCGGTACCTGCTACGCCAATTCCGAAGACAACGTCTTTCTCCTGGATTGCCTGGATGTACCGCCGTTGGTTAGCCGATTTTGGTGCGACCTGTTTTTTGCCGGCTGGGTTGAAACGTGACTTCGTAAAGTAATCGCGTAGACTGAACGCACGGTCTTCGGCAATCTGTGCAAAAGCTTCGCGCAGTTCGCGATCGGTGAACTGCCGCCCTTCCGTGAAGAGTTCGGCAAAGTCTTCGAGGATGCGCTCCGCGGTCTCCACGTCCTTCGGATCGCCATCGATCGATACGTCCTGGCCGCGAGCGTTGATATGCACGTCCAGGAGTGACTCCAGGTACTTTATGTTCTGATCGTGAACACCGAATAGCGTTTCCAGTCCCCGTGGCGGGAGCTCAATTTTCTTCAAGAACTCTCTCTTTCATTTTTAGATTGTAGGGGTGAAGGACGTAGCGGCGATGAGCTGGCGAAGGTAAGTCGGCATATTGATGACTTTTGCACGCTACTACAGCGCTCGCGCGAGTGTCAAATGGGGTTTGTGCCTCGCCTTGACAGTCGTCGGGCTGGCCCCTATACTCCGTCACTTGCGCGCTGGCCCAACTTTGCCGGACGCAGTTAAAAATTGGGAGTTTTTTGGATGCCAAATCATAAATCAGCGGAGAAGCGGGTGCGCCAAAGTGAACGGCGCAAGCGAATTAATCGCAGCAATCGGACACGCGTCCGGAGTGCTATCAAAAAGCTGCGCACCGCACTTTCCGCGGGCAACGGCCAGGAGTTGAAAGCACTACTGCCGGAGACGATTTCAACTATCGACAAAGCCGTGCAGAAGGGCGTCATGCACAAGAATGCTGCGGCTCGTTATAAGTCACGATTGACGACGCGAGCGAATCAAGCGGCAGCGAAGTAGAGTCTTAATAAGCTTGTCGACGGCGAGGCGGACCAATTTATCTTGGTCCGCCTCATTTTTTGTTCGTGTGATTTCGTGCATCGTTTCGTGTCGTTTCGTGGACCAATTTTCCGCTGATGGGGGTCAACTAGAATGACTAAATACTACTCATTGAGCGAAATCGCGGCTGTCATCGAAGGTTTCGAGTCATGCACCACTCCCAAAGATGACTTCACCCATCTCAAACATCTCACCGTCGCAGTCTTCTATCTCTATGACTCCAACGAACGCGAAGCAACGGATCGAATGCGCGCCGGCCTACTGCGGTTCCTGAATCATCACGGTGTCGGCGAAGCCAAATTTCACCTAACTCTAACCGTGTTTTGGATCAAGATTCTACGTACTTTTGTACTTCAGCTGCCGCCCAAGACCTCTCTTTTGGAGATGACAAACCTCAGCCTGGAACATTTCAGCAACTCCCGCGTAGTGCTCGATTACTATGCTGAAAAACGTTTGTTCTCAGATGAGGCGAGACAAGGTTGGATTGCGCCCGACCTTAAACCGATCCACGAAAACTCACGAAAAGAAGACGACGCACGAAATCACACTAAATGACAAATGAAAAATGTCAAATAACAAATGACAAATGATTACTGCGTCAGCTGACACACAAGTATCTCTAGTTGCAGCTCGGCGCCTTTTGGCCCACCGCCACCGACCGAAGTCTTAATTGCTAGATCCGCATCCGCAATCAACTTGATCCCATGAGCAATCTTATCCGCGCCGCTGCGTTGCAGATTTGCCAGAAACGCATCGCGCTTAAAGAACGGCATGGGAACCACCCGGAAAACATCGTCGCGCGATCCATGCGTCAGAACCTCTTTCGCCAAGGCCAATCGATGATAGTTTCCGGCAATAGCACCTAACAACATTACCGGCTGGGATCCGCCTTCAATCAACCGGTGCAGTGTCTCGAGCGCGCGCTTCCGATCGCGTGCGATCAAGTGATCGCCGAGTTCGAAATTCGACAATTCACGCGACCGGCCGATCAAGTCATAAACTAAGTCGACAGTTATTAAGCCGTTGTTGGAGGCTGCGGACGCGAGCTTGTCCAGTTCGGAATACAAAGTCTGACAATCAGTGCCGACTAACACGAGGAGGTCGCTTAGCGCTCGTTCGTCACACTTGATCTTGAGTTCCTGCAAACGAGACTTCACCCAGTTTTTTGCCTCTCCATCTTTCAGGGCAGGGAAGTCAACCACCTGCGTCTGGTCCAGCAAAGCTCGCGATAGTTTTTTCCGCTTATCGAGATCTTCTGCACTGAAAATGATGACGGTTGTCGGCGCCGGATCGTCTAGGTACCGGATAAGCACTTCTTCGTCTTGCTCGCGAAGACGGCCGAAGTCGGTGATCCGCACGACGCGGCGCTCGGACATCATCGGTAATTGGTTGGCGGCCGCGACTGCTTCGACCGCTCCGCCGCTCGCGAGATTGAAAGTGGCTTCATTGAACTCGCGCAGCAAGGTTCCGGATAGAGCAGTATCGGTGATTGCACGTGCCGCTTCATTGCGGAGGTAAGTCTCGCAGCCTAGGAGGAGATAAACGGGAGCGAGTTGGTCTTGTTTGAGCGCGCGTTGAAGGTCAGCCCGCGTGAAAGCTTTCATTTCTTTCCAGTTTCGACTGCGTTGATGAGAGTTGAGACGATGCTTTCGGCAAAGCTGCGGGCCATACGGTGGACTGCAGGATCTTCTTCGCTGAAGAAATTGCGCGGGTCGTTCGCAAACTCGTACTCGCCGCGAAAGACATAGCTTTGGTTGTCGTAGAGGACTTTGTTTTCGGTTTGGTCTCGAACTGTCACCGCGGCCTCAATGGTTACTTCGAAGATGCGGGCGCGGCCTTTGTCGTCGAGTAGGACCCCGGCAAAGTAGAAGTTCTTGATGATGCCTTCGATGACGGCGTCCGCGCCTTCACGGTCACCTTGGACGCGGAGGCCTCTGCCACGACGGATGAGTTCGTCGACGACAGCGCCAGTGAATCGAGACTCAACTTTGTAGCGCAGTGCGTTGTTCTGAAACGCGGGTACGGCTACAGTCTTAATGCGTGACGGAAGTTGATTCTTCGTAACGGGCTTATAACACTCCGCAAACCCCGCCACGAACAATAACATCAAGCCGAATACAGCTAGCCGCAGTAGTTTTGGCATCAAGAAGAGTCTCCCATTCATCGCCAGCGACTGATTGATGCGCGATTGTCTCTCACACTTCATTTCTTAGGCAAGCCTGCTGCTCGAAAGTCAGGTGAGTTCTGGTTACGGGCAGCAGTTCTAAACGCATCCGCCACACGCACAGTTTCGATCGCAGCTTTTACGTCATGAACGCGCACAATGTGTGCTCCCTTGAGAATGGCGGCGGTGATGGAGGCCATCGTGCCGTGAAGGCGATCGGATACGGCGAGTGAGGCCTTCCTTTCGATTGCTACGGCAGTGCCGCGCTCCGCGGCGGCGGCTGAGTCGGCGGCATTCTCCTTCGCAGTTTCGAGGAGGCGGCCGATGAAGGATTTGCGGGAGGGGCCGATCAAAATTGGAAACTCGGGGAAGGCAGCCGCCAATTGATCAAGCTTAGCGATTAGCTCCACATTCTGCTCGGGGGTCTTGCCGAACCCGATACCAGGATCGATCACGATCGACTCACGTTTGACTCCTCGCTTCTCAGCCATCGCAATGCTGCTACGCAAGCTGCTCGTAACTTCTTCGAGAACATCTGCTACTTGAGGTAGCCGCTGCATCGTCGCGGGAGTGCCGCGGGAGTGCATCAACACTAAACCTGCACCCACCTTCGCTGCCTCATCGGCAATGTGAAAGTCGAAACGCAAGGCGGAGATGTCGTTGACAATCGCCGCTCCTGCGTCGAGTGCCGCACGGGCCACGACGCTCTTCGTTGTATCGATAGAGATTGGGACTGAAGTACGTTGCGCCAATGAACGAATCACCGGCAGCACGCGTTGCATCTCTTCTTCAGCCGTAACGAGCGCGGCGCCGGGGCGTGTTGATTCGCCTCCGATGTCGATGATGTCAGCGCCTTCGGAGATCATTTGCTCGGCTTGGACCAAAGCGGCGTCGGGAGAAAGAAATTTACCGCCATCACTGAAGCTGTCGGGCGTGACATTCAGGATACCCATCACCAATGTGCGTTGGCCGATGGGCAGACTGCGATCCCTGATGTGCCATTCGCGCATAGGCGAATGATAGGGGAACAGGAGAATTGGGTAAAAGGGGAACAGGGAAAAGGGGAAAAAAGGAAAAGGGGAACAGGTGTTTACCCGTTTCCCTTTTAACCTATTACCCCGTTGCGCTTTTTACGCCGGTGCAGGATTCCCGCCAGTAATCGGTGGCAAGATTGGCTTCAATGGCTTCTGTGCCGGCTCCTTCAACTGAGGCCTATCTCCACCTTCACCATCCGTCACTGGCTGCTGCTCATCCAGCGGCAAGCCTGCGACAATACGCCGGATCTCAACTGCATCCAGCGACTCTCGCTCGAGCAAGCATTCCGCCAGCCTGATCATCACTTCACGATTCTCTTCAATGATGGCGCGAGCACGCTCGTACTGAGCGGTAATGATCTTCTTCACTTCCTGGTCGATCTTGATCGCCGTATCTTCAGAAAAGTCTCGGTGCTGAGCAATCTCGCGTCCGAGGAAGATCTGCTCCTCCTTCTTGCCGAACGTGAGCGGGCCCATTTCAGACATGCCGTATTCGCAGACCATCGCGCGCGCCAGCTCAGTAGCTCGCTCGATATCGTTGGAAGCACCAGTGGTGATGCTGCCGAGGAAGGTCTCCTCAGCGATGCGGCCGCCCATCAGAATCGCAATCTGCCCCAGCAGGTACTCTTCGCTGTAATTGTGGCGATCGCCTTCCGGCAACTGCTGCGTCAACCCAAGAGCCATGCCGCGCGGAATAATCGTGACCTTGTGCACCGGATCCGCGTTAGGTACTTTCAATCCGACGAGCGTGTGTCCCGATTCGTGATAAGCGGTAACCCGCTTCTCTTCATTCGAGATCATCATGCTCTTGCGCTCGGCGCCCATCAGCACCTTGTCTTTGGCCAGCTCGAAGTCACCCATCGCGACCAACTTCTTGTTGTAGCGTGCCGCGTTCAGCGCAGCCTCATTTACGAGATTCGCCAAGTCAGCACCAGTGAACCCGGGCGTGCCGCGAGCAATGACACTAATGTCAACGTCCTCTCCGAGCGGTATCTTGCGCGTGTGAACTTTGAGAATGCCTTCGCGTCCGCGGACATCTGGCCGAGAGACAACGACGCGCCGGTCGAATCTGCCCGGACGGAGCAGCGCGGGATCCAAAACGTCAGGCCGGTTGGTAGAAGCAATCAGGATCACGCCGTCGTTTGACTCGAAGCCATCCATCTCAACCAACAACTGGTTAAGCGTCTGTTCACGTTCGTCGTGGCCGCCGCCAAGACCCGCACCGCGATGCCGGCCGACCGCATCAATCTCGTCGATGAAGATAATGCACGGCGCGTTCTTCTTGCCTTGCTCAAACAAGTCGCGAACTCGCGACGCACCAACACCGACAAACATCTCGACAAAATCTGAGCCTGAAATCGAGAAGAAAGGCACGTTAGCTTCGCCGGCGATTGCTCGAGCGAGCAGCGTCTTGCCAGTTCCCGGCGGGCCCATCATGAGCACGCCTTTGGGGATACGGCCACCAAGTTTTTGAAACTTTTGAGGCTCCTTGAGGAACTCGATGATCTCCTGAAGTTCTTCTTTCGCTTCCTCAACTCCGGCTACGTCTTTGAAGGTGACGCGCTTCTGTTGATTGTTGAGAAGCTTAGCTCGCGACTTACCAAAGCTCAGAGCCTTGTTACCGCCAGACTGCATCTGCCGCAGCATGAATACCCAAATGCCGATGATGAACAACAACGGCGCCCAGGTAATCAGCATCGGCCAAATATAACTAGCGCTGCCAGACTCGTCCTCGACTTTCTCAACCCGCTTCTGCCCGTTTACTTCTTCAAGCGCGAACTTAAGTATCTCGGCTTTTGTATGTTCGTTGGTAGCCTGCGCGCGAAATTCGTTACCGTGGTTGTCGATCGCAACAAATTCATTTTGCTTCGCGACCAACGATTTTAGTTGACCGGGGCTGCCGATCTTCTGTTTGAGGGTAGACAAATCGATTGCTGTCGCGTTCTTGCTGCCGGGATTAACGAGCTTGTAAAGAAGTACCGCTCCAGCAACGATCAATAACCAGAAAATGATTTGTCTAGCAGTAGAGCTCAATGTCATTAAAGCCTCCGACGCCGATCATACCTCAGAGTGGCGTCCTTTGTCTTTTATCAACGGTTGTAGTCGCAACGAGTACCCGGTCGCTGCGCTCCCGGTACTAGTGTGACCGCGCGTCACCCGGTCGCTGCGCTCCCGGTTCTGACTACGACACCTGCTTAGTTCAGGCCAAACAGGAAAGCTTTTGATGCCCTCGCGGATCAGCAGGTTGCAGTTTTTTCCTTCCGCTCGCAGCACCCGAAAAAAGTGGGCACGCAGTACCTGAAAAATGGGCTCGCGGCACCCGAAAAAGCAAAACCGCCGTGCCCTTCATCGGCGGCGGCATCGTTTAGGATTCTAGGAGATTGCGTTAGTTTTTGACAACCTTTTCCTTTCTTTCGTGCGGTTTAACTCCAGCCAGCCGGCCTTCCTAATCACCCGCGCGCCATTCGGCAACTCAGCAGTACGCCCGCCTCGATTGCCCTGAATTAGTCGGTCAACTGCGTTCAAATGCACCATTTCCAGCCTGCGCAGATCGCCGACGCCCTTCAAAATCCACTGCCGCAAGGCCCTTCGCCTGACCGCGGCCGGAGCATTCGCGAGCGTACTTACGCTGAGCGGGGGCGCTTTGGTTCCGCCCGTCTTTTTGCCGCCGGTGCCAGTTCCACTGGCGGAATTGAGAAGTTCGTCAGCTTCGGCTGTCAATAACCCGGTGTCTTCCCTCAGCAGAGTTGCAGTCCGCGACAGTGCCTCGACAATCTTATTATTAAAGGACTGCATCAGCGGGAGCAGTTGTTTGCGAACTCGGACGCGCGCAAACTTCTCGTCCTGATTCATTTCGTCGATTCTGAACTCCACACGTCTTTGCCGGCAATAAGTCTCGCTGTCGGTTCGACGAGCCCAAGGAAGAAGAGGTCTCGCAAGCCGAATTTCGGATTCGCGCGAGAGCGCTCGCACGGGCTCAATGCCACTGAGTCCTTCGGCGGCGCTTCCGCGTAGCAATCGCAGGAGCACGGTTTCGGCCTGATCATCGAGAGTATGAGCAGTCAATATAAGTTGAGATCCTTTTTGATTGGCAGTCCGTTCCAGGAATGCATACCGAGTTCGCCGAGCTGCCTGCTCGAGATTATCTCCGGTTGTAATGGCCCGTTTTTTCGCATCAACACGCCGGGACACGCACTCGTGTCCGAGACTTTGCGCAAGACTTTCCACCCACCTCGCGTCGTCTCGGCTTGCTGGACGAAGGCCGTGATCCAAGTGCGCAACTATAAGGTTGATTCCGAGCTTGCCTGCCTTGATTAATTCATCCAGCGCGAGCAACAGAGAAGTAGAATCGGCGCCGCCTGACACAGCAACGACCACTGCCGCATCCTCCACCGGCAGCTTGAGACTGCGCCATGCCGTCAGCAGCCGGATAGCAAAATTACTGATCGTAGGACGAGCGGTTCTTCTTCTGGACTGGCTACGCCGGGTTTGCATTGAGCCCTGATTTTATCAAATGTGCCATAAAGCACTATTTCGCGGTGTTTACTTGTTCGAACCCGGTTTTTGCGCCTAAAATTCGACTTCCACACACAACTACAAGGAGATCGCCATGAGCCGCTTTTTAACTCGCCCACAGACTTTCAGAACTCGTCTCGCCGGCAGCAGCCGTAAGGTCAGACTACTTGGCCTACTCGGTCTGCTTTCACTCGCTTGGGCGTGCTATCCAGTTGATGACGTTACTCTCTCAAATCAGGAAACCACCGCGAATCAGTGGTTGATCGAGTACCGCACCGGAGAAGAGAAAGTTCAGCTCACGATGCGGTACACGCGCAAAGGCGAAGACCGCAACAGCTACAGTAGCACCGGTTTCATGATTTCGCCCGATCAGCTGGCCGGCCTCACGCGCGAGCAAGCAATGTCCTCGGGCACGAATGTCAAATTTCAGTTAAAGCGTGATGCGGGCACGTTTCATTTCGAAGGTTGGTTCAAAGAAGGGAATGGTTCAGGACATTTCACCTTCAGTCCGAATGCTTCGTTCGCGGCCGAGTTGAACCGGTTAGGCTATGGATCTCCGACTGCCGAACAACAGCTCTCGATGGCGATGCACGACGTCGGTTTCGGTCTCATCAATGAGCTGAAGGCTCAAGGATACGATCAACCCACGCTCGAGCAACTGGTGAAGATGGGCCATCACGGCGTTAGGCTTGAGTACGTGCAAGGCCTCAAACAACTTGGTTACAGTCTTAAATCAGTCGACTATCTGATCAAGATGAGAGATCACGGTGTGACTTTAAACTTCATTCGTGAGCTCGCGGCGTTGGGTTACACAGGGCTTGAGGCGGAGGAACTGATTCGCACGCGGGATCACGGCGTTACGCCGAAGTACATTAACGAGTTCATGGCTGCGGGTTACAGCAAGCTTTCTCTCGATGAGTGGGTCAAGCTTCGCGACCATGGCGTCAGCACAAGTTATGTTAAGGAGCTCGAGGCACTCGGATATTCGCGTATACCCGTTGATGAGTTAAGACGGATGAGAGATCACGGCGTGAGTGCGAAGTTTGTGGAAGAGCTAAGGCAGATCGGCTATGAGAAAGTGCCTATCGATCAGTTGATTCGACTGCGAGATCATGGTGTGAGTGCTAAGTTCATTCAGCAGATGAAGGAGCGTGGTCACGAGAATCTCACCTTAGATGAGTACATTCGGCTGCGCGACCGCGGCGAGAGATAAGTGGTTTTTAATTTAGTTCGTGTGATTTCGTGGATCCGGAATCTGCCTGACGGAGAAGGACCTACCCACGAAATCACACGAAATCCCACCAAACACATTCCTTGCTAGTTTCCCCGAGTTGACGATTCCCTCAACCCTAATTACAGTTTCCGGTTCGGACGCCCCTGGCTGCGGGTGCCGTGTAACAGGCATCTATTTGAACAACGAGACGCTCTAAGAATTCTCCCGCTAAAATTTATTCACGAGGAAAGAGATGCAGATTAGAAAATTATTGTGTGCGCTGATCCTGGCGACCCTGACCTTTCAAACTGTCCCAGTTTTCGGCGCCGTAGACGAAGGCATGTGGCCGTTCAACAACGTGCCGCGAGCCGATATTAAGAAAAAGTACGGTTTCGAAGTCACCGACGATTGGTTGCGAAAGGTGCAACTTGCCTCAGTGCGTTTCAATAACGGCGGCTCAGGCTCCTTTGTCTCTCCTAACGGGTTGGTGCTCACCAACTATCACATCGTTGAAGACATCGTGAGTGAATTGAGCACGCCACAGAAGGACTATGCCAAAGAGGGTTTTGTCGCTCACACTCAAGCCGACGAGCTCAAAGCGCCTAGTCTTGAATTGAACGTTTTGGAGAGCCTCGAAGACGTGACCGATCGCGTCAACGCGGCCGTCAAGGAAGGCATGTCTGCTCCGGACGCTAACGCCGCCAGACGGGCTGCGATCAGCGGCATCGAATCGGAATCGAGTAAAGCCACCGGGCTGCGCAGCGACGTCGTGACGCTCTACCAGGGCGGTCAATACAATCTCTACCGGTACAAGAAATACACTGACGTGCGTTTGGTCTTTGTTCCGGAGTTTCAAGCCGCATTCTTTGGCGGCGATCCTGACAACTTCAACTTTCCTCGTTTCAACATCGACATGGCGCTGGTTCGAGTTTACGAAAACGACCAGCCAGTGAAAGTCGAGAACTACTTCAAGTGGTCCCAAACCGGCGCGAAGGACGGCGACCTTGTATTCGTGACTGGACACCCGGGTTCAACGTCTCGTCTGAACACGGTAGCGCACCTTGAATCTTTGCGCGACGTGAGCATTCCATTATTGCTTCGCATGCTGGAGATGCGACGCGACATGCTCAAAAAATACATGGCGCAGGGAGAAGAGCAGACTCGGCGCGCTCAGAGCGAACTGAACAGCATCGAGAACGCAATCAAAGTCTACAAGGGCCAGATGGCTGGTTTGCAGGATAAGAAGTTGATGGCCAAGAAGCTCAAAGCGGAGCAGGCGTTGCGCGCGCGCATCAAAGCCGATCCGAGGAAACAGCAGGAATATGGCGATGCGTGGGATGCGATCGCAAAAGGACACAAGGGACTCGCCGAGTACGCCAAAGATCGACGCGTGATCGATCTGGCCGGAGGGTTCAACACACAGCTGTTTAGTTTTGCGCGGACGTTAGTACGTCTGGCAGCAGAGAATGAGAAACCCAACGCGGAACGCTTGCCCGAGTTTCAGGACGCTCGACGCGCGTCGCTGGAGGCAGGGCTCTATGCACCGGTCACGCTTTACGAAGATTTTGAGAAACTAAAGCTGGCAAATTCGTTGGAGTTCATGCAGGAAGTTTACGGGCCGGATCATCCGATCGTGAAGAAGGTGTTGAAAGGCAAAACGCCCGAAGCGCGTGCGACCGAACTAATTGACGGCACGAAACTGAAAGACATCGAGTACCGCAAACAACTTGCGGCGGGTGGGAATAAAGCGATCGAAGAGTCAAACGATCCGATGATCGAGTTGGCTCGCAGCATCGATCCCGAAGCTCGCGCGTCGCGAAAGCGATACGAGGATGAGATCGTCAGTGTCGAACGTGGTAGTTATGGGAAGATTGCGCGCGCACTGTTTGAGACTGAGGGAACCAAACTCTATCCTGACGCAACTTTCACGCTGCGCCTATCCTATGGTGCTGTGAAGGGCTACAACGAGAATGGAAAGTTCGTGCCCCCGTTCACTACGCTGGGTGGTTTGTACGATCGCGCTGCGAAGTTCAAACATAAGTTTCCTTACGTGCTGCCGCCGCGTTGGATGGACAAAAAGTCGGCGGTTGCTCCTCGCACGCCATTTAACTTCGTTTCCACTAACGACATCATCGGCGGCAACAGCGGCTCGCCGACAATCAACAAGAATCGCGAGTTGGTCGGGTTGATTTTCGACGGCAACATGCAGTCGCTGGTCGGGAACTTCGACTACGACGAATCGGTCAACCGCTCGATATCAGTTGACGTGCGTGGCATGTGGGAAGTGCTGCGTAAGGTCTTCGAGGCAAATGAAGTGGTCGATGAATTGATGAAGGGCTGACGGGAGAAGGGGGAAAGGGACAAAAGGAGAAAGGGGGAATGGGAGAACTGGGAGACGTCTCGCTCTCCCCGTCGCCCTTTCTCCCGTTTCCCCCTTCGCCTAGTCCCCCTTTTCCCCCTTCCCCTGTTCCCCCTTTTCCCGTTCCGTGGTAAGCTTGGCCCATCGCACGCCCCAGTTCACCTCATAAAGTTACTTCAGACGTCTGACCTTCAGAGGTACTCGCATGAGTTCACTTACCGCTACAGCGACGGCGTCGGCAGCCGCGTCTCCAACGATTCTGGTGATCGAAGACCACTCCGACACTCGCGAAATGCTTTCGGTGTTGCTCGGGAAGAGAGGCTACAACGTTATCGAAGCTCAGGACGGCCACGATGGTGTCTCGAAGGCACTTGGAAGTGTTCCGGATTTGATCATCATGGATTTGGCTTTGCCGGAGATGGATGGCGTTGAAGCGGCTCGGCGGATTCACGAGACACCAGAACTCTCTCATGTACCAATCTTCGTTGTCAGCGCGTATCTAACGAAAGACGTTTGGACGGACGTGTGCGAGGCCGGCTGCGTTGAGATGTTCAGCAAACCTTTCGACTTCGATTCATTGCTGGAGGCAATCAACGTCACGCTCAAAGCGTAAAAAACTCCGGCGATTTCACTCAGATATTTCTGTAAGAAAATCCAAAATAACATTTGTTGACTAACGCCTAGTCCAGGACTATCCTCACGCATCCCATCATACCGACGACGAACTCCTTCAGTCCAAAGGAGGCTGGACCATGCGACGCTACTTATTAATACTCTTTACTGTCATCGGCATTTTCGCTCTCAGCGGCTGCGCTAACGTCAACGAGCGTGCAGGCGCCTCAGCGAGCTCTGCAGAGTCTGCAACCGCAGGCAAGATCGCTACGACCACGGCGTCTGAGGAAGCACGGAAAGAGTTTCTCAAGGGACGCGACATCGCGGAGCGTCTACTCATACAGGACTCGATCCAGCATTTCGACAAGGCCATTTCACTCGACGCGAATTTCGCACTTGCCGAACTCAATCGCGCAAACGTTTCTCCAACTGCCAAAGAATTTTTCGATCACCTGAAGAAAGCAGTAAGCCTCGCCGACAAAGCTTCAGAAGGCGAGAGATTGTTGATCCTTGGCACGGAAGCTGGAGCGAATGGAAATACTGTCAAACAGAAAGAGCTCCTGGAAAAGCTAGTCGCTGCTTATCCGAACGATGAACGCGCGCGGTTCACGCTTGGCGGTTATTACTTTGGGCAGCAGGACTTCCCGTCCGCCATACTACATTACAAAAAAGCTACCGAGTTGGCGCCAAGTTATTCGCCCGCTTACAACCTTCTCGGTTATGCCTACCGGCAGAATCAGGAGTACGCAAATTCTGAGCAGGCATTCAGAAAATACATTGAACTGATTCCTAACGATCCGAATCCATATGACTCGCTTGCCGAACTGTATTTGAAGATCGGAAAGTTTGACGACGCTATAACGCAATACCGAAAAGCGTTGTCGATCGACTCCAATTTCATCAACTCTCACGTGGGAATCGGAATGGCACTGATGTACCAGGGCAAGACCGATGAAGCAGCAGCGGAAATCAACAAGATCACAGCGAAGGCCCGCAGCGACGGCGAGCGCCGTACGGCCCTCTTTGCACTGACTGTTCTCGCAGCAGACAGCGGAAAGTTGGACCAGGCGCTCGCCGAGGTGGACAAGCAGTATGCGTTGGGAGAAAAGGGTGGAGACGTGCCGAACATGGCGGGCGATCTACAGCTTAGAGGAAACATCCTGCTCGAAGCAGGACGTTACGATGAAGCAAAACAAGCGTATGAGCGCAGTCTCAAGATTACTTTGGATTCGAGTCTCTCTTCGGAGATAAAGGAAAACGCAAAACTGTTCCATCACTACAATCTAGCGTCCGTAGCTTTGGGCAAGAAGGACTACGCGACGGCTAAGAGCGAAACCGAAGAGTTTAGGAAAGGTGCCGAGGCGGCGAAGAATCCAGCACAGGTGAAGCAGTCACACGAACTTGCCGGGCGGATTGCGCTGGAAGAAAAGAATTACGATCAGGCAATCGCAGAATTGCTCCAGGCGAACCAGCAAAATCCTTACGATCTATATCGGCTGTGTCAGGCCTACCAGGGTAAGGGTGACGCGCAGAAGGCGAAAGAGTTTTGCGGAAAGGCTGCCGGGTTTAATTCACTGCCGCAGTTGAATTACGCATTCATTCGAACGAAGTCTCAGAAGCTGGCAGCGTGAGGTCTCGCTTAAAATAAAAGGGAGCGACGCGTAGCGTCGCATTGACCTTAGCCCGGCCTTTCAAGGCCGGGTTCAGGAGTCTATTCAATATTGTCCGTCGCGTAGCGACGCAGTGAATGAAGCAGGAAATCGCAACAAAGCTCATCGCGTCGCTGACGCGACGCGCCGAATGACGCTAATCTGCCTCCCGGCCTTGAAAGGCCGGGCTAACATCAATGCGACGCTACGCGTCGCGTTCTCTTTGAAATATCAAGCTTTCTCCAGGCCGGCGTACTTTTGAACTAACTTCTTCTGACCATAGCCAGCAAACGTGATGGTTAGTTTCAGTGAGTCGCCGGCCCCTTCGCGTCTAAGCACCATCCCCCGCCCATACTTCGCATGACGCACATACGAGCCGGGAGCAAAGTCAGTCGTAGCATCTGACTGCGAGCGACTCTCGGCCGTTCTTGAACTCTCGTCCTGACCCAACAGTTTGCTCCGTTGCTTGAAGAACTCAGCAATCGACTCCACGCTGTCGTAAGTCTTCCCGGAGAACTTCTTGCGCTCTTTGCGAAACTGAGCCGGTTCGTATTCAATCCGACGTGACTCAGATCCTAACGACAGCCACGTTTGACGAGTCGAAACGTCTTCGATTAGATCGGGCGGCATTTCGTTCAGAAATCGCGAAGGCTCTGACGCCAACTCCTGCCCATAGACGCGTCGCTTCATCGCGTGACTCACGTAAAGAAATTTTTCCGCCCGAGTCATTGCGACGTAGCAGAGCCGGCGTTCCTCTTCCAGCTCCGCATCGTCCGTCGCAGCCCGTGAATGCGGAAACAGTCCCTCTTCGAGACCAACAATAAAGACGAGCGGAAACTCCAAGCCCTTAGCCGAGTGAATAGTCATCAATGTCACTGGCGCGTCCGGCTGGTACTGATCCTGATCGGACACCAACGCCGAATGATCGATGAATTCGCGCAAGCCTTCATCGCCGAGCTTGTCGTAATCAATTGCTGCGTTGACCAACTCTTGCAGATTTTCAAGTCGTCCTTCTGCTTCATCTGTGTTTTCTGACTTCAAGTGGTTCTCGTAGCCGGTTTCGAAAATTGCAGCTTTGACGACTTCTGACACCGGACTGTCTGTTAAATCACCCAGGAGCTGCACAATCCGCCGAAAATTTTTCAACGCTGTAATCGCGCGGCGGTTCAACGTTCCCGGCTTGTCGCTGATTAGTGAAATTGCTTCCCAGTTAGAAACACCCTCTTCGGTCGCGCGCCGATCGACTTCGTCGAGCGTTTGCTTGCCGATACCACGCGGCGGGCTGTTGATAACGCGAGCCAAAGCAATCGAATCGGTTGGATTTAATGCCAGTTTGAGGTACGCAATGATGTCGCGCACTTCCATCCGTTCATAGAACGAGAACCCTCCGACGATGTTGTAAGAGAGACCGGCCCTGCGCATAGCCTCTTCAAAAACTCGCGACTGAGAGTTCGTGCGGTAAAGCACCGCGGCTCGAATGTCATATTGCTCGTCGCGATGCTGCAGAATTTTCCCGGCAACAAAGCGCGCCTCGCTATCTCCGTCACGGGCCTGGTAGTACCGCACTCGATCGCCTGCAGGATTCGATGTCCAGAGATTTTTGCCTTTGCGCGCCACGTTGTTCTGCACCACTGATCCGGCAACGTCGAGAATTGTTTGAGTCGAACGATAGTTCTGTTCGAGCCGGATGGTCTTCGTGTTCGCAAAGTGCTTCTCGAAGTCCAGGATGTTATTGATATCGGCGCCGCGCCATTTATAGATTGATTGATCTTCATCGCCCACGACGCAGATGTTTTGCTGTTTCTCGGTGAGCAGCCGGATCAGCGCGAACTGAAGCAGGTTCGTATCCTGGTACTCGTCGACCAAAATGTAGCGAAACTTGTTGTTGTACTTCTCTCGCACCTCGGCATCCTTCCGCAGCAGCTGTACCGTCTTCACCAGCAGATCATCGAAATCGAGTGCGTTGTTGTTATGAAGTCGCGTCTCGTAAAGCTGATAAACCTGGGCGATTGAAGCACGCCTCTGATCTCCGTATTCCGCCTGCGCTGCGTAAGATGTAGCGCTCTCGCCACGGTTTTTGGCCGCGCTGATTGCCGCTTGGACAGCGCGTGGCGCCAACTGCTTTTCATCGAGTCCTAGCTCTTTAAGGCAGTTGCGGATGAGGCGCAGCGAATCATCCTGATCGTAGACGGTGAAGGTGCGGCTGTAGTTTTCTTTGAGCTGCTCGATGTCCTGGCGCAGGATTCGCACGCAGAGACTGTGAAAAGTGGAAAGTCTGGGAATGCCTGATACGTCTTGTCCGCGCAATAGATCTTGTACGCGACGTCGCATCTCATCGGCGGCTTTATTGGTAAACGTCACGGCGAGCACATTCCACGGGGCAACTCCTTTTTCGGCGATGAGGTAGGCAATACGATGAGCAATGACGCGGGTTTTTCCCGACCCCGCTCCCGCCAGAATAAGCAACGGCCCTTCGGTCGTGAGGACGGCCTGCCGCTGTTCTTCGTTTAGTGACGAGAGAAAATCTGTCATGCCAATAGTGATTAAGGATGATATTAGACTGTGCGCGCCGATTTGAGAAATGGGAATAGTTCTCTGACGAATTCCATCGATAGGTTCAGCCTGCATTATTTGACTAGATCGATCAGAGTCTGTGCATTTCTTCCGGCGTGGCCGCCAACGTCGTTATTAAAATAGGCGTACACGGAAGACAACTCCTTTCGCCACTTTCTTATTCGCGCTGCCCATTCTCGCAACGACTTCAGCGGATAAGATCCGCAGTACTTTGCATTCCCAGGACCGTGAAAACGAAGGTAAGTAAAATCAGCAGTGATCTCCAGAGGCATCTGCATAGAAGCTAAATCATGAATGCAGAACGCTGCGTTGTAACGCCTCAATAAGTCGAACACCTCCTTAACCAGCCAACTTTCGTCTCGAAATTCAAAAGCGTACTCGTGGTTTCCCGGCAGCGCGGACAGGAATTCATCCAGGCGTTCCGTGTTCCTCTGCCAACGAGGCGGTAGCTGAAACAAGATTGGTCCCAGCTTCTCGCCCAGCAGTTCTGCGCCGTGAAAAAACTTAGCCGTGGACCACTCGGGTTCCTTGAGCTTCTTCATGTGGGTAATGAATCTGCTTGCCTTAACTGCGTACAGGAAGTTCCGCGGCGAGTTTTCTCGCCAGGCTATGAAGGTGGAGTCGGTTGGAAGGCGGTAAAAAGGATTATTTAATTCGACTGTCTTGAAATGTCGCGCGTAGAAACTAAACTGCTGCTTTGCTGGAAGATCCTTGGGATAAAATTCACCTTCCCAATGTTTGTAATGCCATCCCGATGTTCCAATGTGAACTCTGCCCGCCATGTTCGGCGAGAACTCTATTCCATTTTCAACACTTTGGAATCACGTTCTTGTGCCAGTATTTTCTTCTTACGCCCGATACCCCAACGATAGCCGCCGAGGCTCTGATCTTCACGAATCACACGGTGGCACGGAATGATCAGCGCGACTGGGTTGGTCGCACATGCGCGGGCGACTGCTCGAACCGCCTTGGGCTGACCCATTGCACTCGCGACTTGTCCGTATGATTTCGTCTCACCATACGGTATCGCGCGAAGGTTTTCCCAGACCTGCCATTGAAAAGCGGTCGCGCGAATATCTAAAGGCAGATCGAGTCGTGGTTGTTTACCGTTGAGGTAATTGAGCAAATCTTTAACTGGTGGACTTAGCGCTCGGTCGTTACGCCGGATCTCGGCTTCGGGATATTCGCTTCGCAAGTCAGATTCAAGTTGTGACTCAGTATCGGATAGCTTCACCGAGCAAATACCCTTGTCGGTTCCAGCGACGAGAAGAACGCCAAGTGAACACTTCGCCGTCGTGTAACTGATGACTGCCCCACGACCGCCTCGACCATATGTGGCCGGAGTCATGCCTAACTCTGACGATGCGCGCGCGTACAGCCTGCTACTGGAGCCGAAGCCAGCGTCATACATTGATCTTGTCACCGAGCCACTTTCACGAACGCGTGACTTAAATCTGTCAATCCGGCATGCATCTGCATACTGACGCGGCGTGATGCCCATTACCTGCTTGAAAACTCTTTGCAGATGGAAAGCGCTCATGCCAACGTGCTGCCCGAGCTCAGATAGAGTGACGGTCGATTCGTCCTGTGTTTGTATGTATCGACAAGCACGTTGCACCATTTCAACCTGAGGGTCGACAACGCTCGCGCGTTTCGGGTGACATCGAAGGCAAGCACGAAAGCCGGCTTGTTCCGCAGCTTCCGGCAGTTGAAAGAACGTGACGCGATCGCGGCGAGGTCGACGCGCCGGGCATGAGGGCCGGCAATAAATGCCGGTGGATTTCACTGCCACGACGAAGGTCCCATCACGTGAAGAGTCTCTGGCCAACACCGCTTGCCACAGTTCTTCTTCGTCATCCTGCCACATGTTGATTTGCTGATTAAGCACTGCGCTCATGATAACACCTCAAGATCCTTCTCTTAGACTGGATGGTCGGAAGGAATCCTAAGCCACGCGCGCGTTTCAAACTATCCGTTTCTTGCGATCAAATCGCGCGACCGACAGATTTTCGGGTTGTTTCGTGGACTGCTTTTAGGACTACCCAGCAGATACTATTTCTTTTTGAAGAATTGAACCGCGCGTTCGTGCTTCTGGGCCGCTTCGCGAGTGGTGAAAGTACCGAGGTTCTTGCGCTTGCCTGTTTTCGGATCTTTCTTCCGTGAGTAGAGTCGATACTGGCCCGATTTTAATTTCCTGATCACGGCCTTACTCTACCGTTACGGATTTGGCGAGGTTGCGTGGTTGATCCACATCGCAGCCGCGGCGGACGGCGATGTGATAAGCCAGAAGTTGCAGCGGAATGATCGACAGTATCGGCGTCAACAAGTCACTCGAAGGCGGAATTTCAATCACATGATCCGAGACCACTGAAGACATCGAGTCGCCTTCAGTCAATACCGAAATGACAATACCCTCTCGAGCCTTCACCTCGACAATATTCGAATGAGTCTTCTCATACCGCAGCTCTGAAGATCTATTCCCAACTTCGCGAGTGTTAATGAACAACACTGGCAGCCGTTCATCAATCAATGCGTTGGGTCCATGTTTCATCTCGCCGGCAGGGTACCCCTCGGCGTGGATGTAGGAAATCTCTTTCAACTTCAGAGCGCCTTCGAGCGCCACTGGAAAATTTATCCCGCGACCGAGATAGAGAAAGTCCGTCGCGCGGAAAAACTCTTTCGCGAGCTCCTCCAAATAGTCCGAATCTTGTAGCAAGTGCTCCAGTTTCACCGGCAGCTGCGCCAGTTGTTGCGCGTGTTGCTTTGCCTCGACGGGCGACAAAGCGCCGCGTAGTTCGCCGAGATAGAGCCCCAACAAGTACAAAGCCACCATTTGAGCTGTGAACGCCTTTGTTGAAGCGACACCGATCTCCGGACCGGCGTGAGTAAGGATTGTGCCGTCTGCCTCTCTCACAATCATCGAACCCTGCACGTTACAAATTGCCAGGACTTTCGACCCGAGTTCTTTCGCTTCACGCAGAGCCGCAATCGTGTCGGCGGTTTCGCCGGATTGCGAGATCACCAAGAGCAACGTGTCTTCATCCATCACCGGATAGCGGTAACGAAACTCCGACGCATAGTCCACTTCCACTGGTATTCGGGCGAGTTGTTCGATCATGTACTTGCCGGCCAAGCCGGCGTGCCACGATGTTCCGCATGCGGCAATCTTGATCGAGTTAATCCGTTTGAAGTCACTTTCCGTGAGGTTCTGCATTTCATCGAGAAACACTCGGCCAGTGTCCAGAGAGACGCGCCCTTGCACGGTATCGCGCACCGCCCGCGGTTGCTCAAAGATTTCTTTGAGCATGAAGTGTTTGAATCCACCCTTTTCCGCCATGATTGGATCCCAGGTGATCCGCTGAATGGCGGGTTCAACTGCATCGCCTTCAAAATCGGTAACGCGAACAGCATCCTTCGTGAGGATCGCGATCTCACCATCGCCAAGGAAGAAGACATCGCGGGTGTGCTGCAGAATCGGAGGAATGTCAGATGCGACAAAATATTCGCGGTCGCCAAGCCCAATCACCACCGGAGGTCCTTGTCGGACTGCAATGATCGTGTCAGGTTCATCCGCATTGATGATCGAAAGAGCAAAGATGCCGCGGAGCTCCAGGCTGGCTTCCCGCACGGCTTTCTCAAAGCTGTTTCCCTCTTTCAGGTGCTCCTCGATCAAGTGCGCGATGATTTCCGTGTCCGTTTCCGTAACGAAGCGGTGGTCACTTAGTCGCAGTCGTTCTTTGAGCTGAAGGTAATTTTCAATGATGCCGTTGTGGACGACCACCACTCGGCCCGTGCAGTCGCTGTGTGGATGGGCGTTCTCTTCCGTGGGCCGTCCGTGAGTGGCCCAACGAGTGTGGCCAATTCCGTAGGTTCCATCGAGAGGAGTAAGTCTGATGGCTTCCTCGAGGTGTCGCAGCTTGCCCTCAGCGCGCCGGATCTCGAGTTCGTGGTCTTCATTGACGACCGCGATTCCTGCTGAGTCATAACCGCGATACTCAAGCTTGCGCAGGCCGTCGATTATCAACGGCACTACCTGTTTGTTTCCGACGTAACCAACTATTCCACACATAAAGTTTCCAAACCTATTTCAGTTTTTTCTTCACCACTGCGGGGACGCCTGCGACCAAAGTGTCGG
>DATEDU010000165.1:0-3201 GCA_035281525.1 Pyrinomonadaceae bacterium
TATGGCGCACGACCCTCGCCCCGTTTGTGACGCTACTGGTGGGATGCTGAGGCGATCTTTTGAGAAAAAAACTTCACGAAAGCCTCGACCTTCCTCGGGTGATTGCGAGGTTTCGGAAACACCGCATATATTCCCGGCTGCTTAGACGCACCAATCTCGTCGTACTCTTCCAGCAGCCGAATCAAGCCGCCGCTGAGCAAGTCCTGCTCGACAAGCCAGTCGGGCTGCCGGGTGATTCCCTTGCCTGCCTTGGCCCATGCAATCAGCGCATGCGATTCGTTACTCGAAAATGGCCCATCTACCGGAATTGCCATAGTTGTGCCGTCCACCTGGTACTGCCAAGATGAGGAATGCGGTTCATGGCGGTAAATCAGGCACTGATGTCGTGCCAGTTCGGCCGGATGCCGGGGGGCGCCATGAGATGCCAGATAGCCGGGACTGGCGCATGTTACGCGGCGGTACGTGCTGAGGCATCGAGCCGAGAAAGCGGAATCCCCGGGTCGCCCCGCCCGCAGGGCGAGATCGAAGCCGTTGGCCACAAGGTCGACAATCCGGTCGCTAACCTGGAGATCGAGGCTGATTCTCGGGAAGCGTGCCGTGAACTCATCCAGATGCGGGTACACAAAGGTCAGCGCCACGCCCAGCGGTAATGTGACGCGTAACTCACCCCTTGGTTCCGACGCAAGGCGCCGGACCGCATCTTCCGCTTCATGCGACTGTTCAATGATGCGCTTCGCGTGTTTGTACCAGAGCCTGCCCGCCTCGGTCACGGCGATGCGACGCGTCGTCCGGTCGAGCAGGCGTGCGCCAAGCCGTTTTTCTATTCGAGCTAGTGCGCCGGTCACCGTCGCAGGCGCGAGTCCGAGGACCCGGGCTGCCTGCGCCATGCTCCCCGAGTCCACGATCTGGCAGAACACCTGCATGCTGAACAGCTGATCCATCGTCGATTATTCGTAAATCATGAAGAATCCATTCATGGGCGGCTACTTTATCAAAATTTCCGCACACCCTACGATCTTCTCCAATTTGGCATTCATCGCAACACTTCCTGGAGAAGCCCATGACCCAGCACGGCAGTTGTCTCTGCGGACGCATCAAATACCGAATCCACGGCCCGCTAACCGACGTCCTGAATTGTCATTGTTCGATGTGCCGAAAGCTCCATGCCTCGGCCTTCCGCACGAGAGCCAAGGTGGCGATTAGGGATTGGGAATGGGTATCGGGGCAGAACACCGTCAAGTTTTACGAGTCCTCGCCTGGCGAGCACAAGGGATTTTGCAGCGAATGTGGCTCAAGCATATTGACGCGATTTGACTGCAATCCCGAGGTATTCGGATTCCCCCTCGGTACGCTTGATAGCGATCCCGGCGTGAAGGCCGAGCGTCATGTTTTTGTCGGCAGCAAGGCGTCGTGGTATGACATCACCGATACGCTTCCGCAGCACAAGGAATACTGAGGCCAGTCGGAGGGCAGTACACATACAAGGTAAATATCACGAATAAGAAGCTTGAAATAAAGAATAGTGGAAAGCCCCAACAATGCCAGTCTCATCGGCTAGCCCTCAGCTCACCACCGTGGTCTTACTCAACCCAAGTTCGCGCGCCCACGTCCTGGAATTGGCGTCGATATGCCAAAGGTGTCGAACCCACGATCTGCCGAAACCGCCTAGCAAAGTTATTTGGTTCACCGAATCCCGTGCTTTGCCCGATTTCTGCGGCCGAGGCGGATGTGAAAGCCAGCAAAGTCTTTGCCCGCTCGATCCGCCTTTCAGTCACGATCTCCAGAAAGGTCTTTCCGGTTTCACTTTTCAGCAGGTGGGCCAGGTGTGTTGCTGATACATGACTGGCCTGCGCAGCGTCGCCCAAGGTCAGTTCCCGCGAAAGGTTTTGGGTGATATACCGAATGCAGCGCAGCACGGACTGCTTGTACGACTGCAGCAACATCCCGTTGCTCTCGCAAAGACGAATCTTGTCACCGTGGCGTCGCCACACCATGCCAATCAGGTTTAGCAAGTGGCTGCGGATCAGCAAGTTGCTGGCCGTATCGTCACTGGGCGATTGCTGGGATTCTTGCGCCATGCGCTCGCATAGCTCCTGAAGGTACTCGGTGTCCAGTTCATCGAACTGAAAATCCAGACAATGCTGAAAGCGGAAGGGACCAAGCTCTGGCGCGCGCGCGAGCGGCACTTCCGACAACTCGAAGACATCAAGGTTAAGCGACGGTAGCAGATACTCTTTGCTGATGTTGATTACGTGGAACTTGCCGTCCGCTACGTTCGGAATGTAGTGAACCAGAAACGGCAGGACGAAGCTTACGGTGCCGGGGCGAATGGGCCGCTGCTGGCCCCCAATGTAGTGAGTGGTTTCGCCTAGTGTGTTGACGTAAATCTGGAAGTACTCGTGACGGTGCGGCACCGGGTTCGGCAGACAGTTGCTCTGATCGTGGATGCCAAAGTAGGCGCTCTGCGCCCGGGCCGCCATGGTGTAGTTCCGGATGACAGCACCCTTCTCGCCGTCGTGGTGGAGGGGCAGCAGCGGGTCGTTCGAGGGCTTCGCTCGGTGCATGGAAACGTGGGGGGCAAAGGATCGTAAGGATTGCGCATCTTTTCGCAAGCCTGTGCGTTGAGGCCGAACGACCGCGTCTCTAAACTCTAGCCACTCCGTTCAATAATCTTACACAGAGACAATCCTTATGCCTAGAGCCAGTGCGGACAGCGTCGTGCAATCGACCAAGGTCCTGAGCGTTACCCCCGCCTTCATTGATATCGTTGGCAGCGATCAACGCTTCCCGGTGCGGCGCGTCTATTGCGTGGGGCGCAACTACCTTGCCCATATCCGGGAAATGGGGGAGGGTGACGAACGCGACCCGCCATTCTTCTTCCAGAAGCCGGCCGATGCCATTGTGACCGATGGACGCGTCCCGTATCCGACGTTCACAGACGACTTTCAGTTCGAATTTGAACTCGTCGTTGCTATCGGCAGTGAAGCGGCGGACGTGCCGCCGGATACTGCATTGGATCATGTCTTCGGCTACGCCGCAGGGCTTGACATGACGCGGCGTGACCGCCAACGCGAATGCAACAAGCGCGGCCTGCCGTGGGAGCTGGGCAAGTCATTCGACCATTCGGCGCCATGCGGTCCCATCCATCCCGTGGCGAAGGTCGGCCATCTCCGTTCGGGCGCACTGAGCCTGGCGGTAAAC
>DATEDU010000166.1:0-29788 GCA_035281525.1 Pyrinomonadaceae bacterium
TACTAACGCGATGCGCAGTATTGGGAGTGCTCATACGGATCCGTTTTCATCAATGGCTGGAGCTGCTGCCGCACTTTACGGGCCACTGCATGGCGGCGCGAATGAAATGGTATTGAGAATGCTCAATGAGATTGGCTCGCTCAAAAACGTGCCTGACTACATAAACCGAGTGAAGGCTGGCGAGTTTCGCTTGATGGGGTTTGGGCATCGCGTTTACAAGAACTACGATCCGCGCGCGCGAATTATTAAGCAAGTAGCTTATGAGGTTTTCGAAGTCACGGGTAAGGACCCGTTGTTGGATATTGCGCTTGAGCTCGAGCGAATTGCTTTGGAGGATGAGTACTTTGTGAAGCGGAAGTTGTATCCGAACGTCGATTTCTATTCAGGGATTATTTACCGGGCGATGAGGTTTCCGGTCGATATGTTTCCCGTGTTGTTCGCGATTCCGCGTACCTCGGGATGGCTCGCGCAGTGGGTGGAGTTGCTGGAGGACGGGGAACAAAAGATTGCTCGGCCACGCCAGGTGTATCTGGGGCATAGAACGCGAGACTATACCGCTATGGAAAAGCGTGGTGCGCCAGAGCCGGTCAACGTGTGAAGCCAGTTACTGCCAACTCTTAGCTCTGCAGCATTTTGGCGGCGATTTCTTTCAATAGCTTGGCGCAAACCGTCGCCGTCATCTGCACCGGGTCCATGCGTGGATTAAATTCCACGATGTCAGCTCCAACAACGTTCCCTCTCAACCTTCGGATCAAATCAATTACTTGCCTGGTTGAAAGCCCGCCCGGCTCACGGTGGGAAACTCCAGGCGCGAACGCCGGATCGAGAGCATCCATATCGAGCGAAATATACAACGGCGTTTCAAACGCGAGACTCAGATCATCTTTCCAGTCGCGCATCTCTATAGTCTCAACACCAAACCTCCGGGCTTGCTCTTTTTGGTGACCATTGATCGTGCGTACACCGACTTGGACCAGCCGCGCGACCAATCCTTCTTCCATAATCCGCGCAAAAGGACAGGCATGTGAATGACGGTTTCCTTGCAACTCGTCGTACAGGTCGGGATGCGCATCAAAGTGCAGCACACTTAATCGAGGATGTTTCCTCGCCATCGCTTTGACGATTGGGTAAGTAATCGAGTGGTCCCCTCCTAACGAGATTGGCGCGAGGTTGTCGTTCAACAAAGTCCAGACTGAGTTTTCGATCAATGAAAACATGTCAGTTCCGGCGACGGGCGCGACGTCGCCCGCATCGAAGAACGTGCCTTCCACACCAAGGTCGACTCCGGATTCACTCCACAGATTCGAAGCGTCTGAACGTAACGCGGCGCGGATTTGCGGCGGAGCATCCGCAGCGCCTTTCATGAAGGAAGAATTTTCATCATATCGAAAGCCGACAAGTGCCAGCCGTGTAGGCTGCGCAGCCGGATTATCGCTTGGTTGATTCATGCGTAACTCACCTTAGATAAGAATCACGAGGAGGGGCTGGGTTTTGAGTGGTACACCCGGCAGGGCTCGAACCTGCGACCTTCTGATTCGAAGTCAGACGCTCTATCCAACTGAGCTACGGGTGCATGGTGTAAATGGTAAATGGTAAATGGTGAATAGTAAATGAATTATCGGCCTTGTAGTTCTTTGCGAATGAAATCAACCAGATCATTAATCTCTTGCGAGCTCAACTTGTCCTTGAACGCCGGCATTTCATCGTCGCCTTCGGCGATCTGCTCAATTAATTTTTCGTCCGGGTGCTCGAGCGCGTGCCCTTTAGTCAATGCCGGAACTCTAAGTTTCTTCCCTTCATGCTCAACGCGGCCGCCTTCGCCATTTGGCCCGTGACAGACCACGCAGTGCTTCACAAAATTTGCGCGAGCAAACGCAAGAGGATCCGGCGTTGCTGTGGGCGCCGGCGCAGCAGGTGACGCTGACGGTTGGCTGCGATTCGTCGTCAACTCTTCTTGTTGGGCACACGCGGCCAAAACAAAAATAGCAAACACACAAATCAAAAGAACCCTGGACCGATTAATCATCTAATGTTCATCCTGCGTCTCGAAATCAAAAAAACTCTGCGAGTATAGCACCAGTCACCGCGAGAAATGGAAGGCAGAACGGACTCGCAAATGCGCTGTCATTGGAAGCATCGTGTCAAGTTGCAAACAGTCTGGATAGCGGGCAGAATAACTTCCGCTCCAGACCGTTACGAATCCTACTCAGTTGGATTGCCGATTAATTTGCAAGAGGTGAAAACGACATGAGTACCGATAAAGAACTTAATACCGCTCCCCGAGGGTCACTCCGCCTCGCCCCAAATCATGTGGAGCTCGAGAAGGAGAAAGCCAAACTACCAAGGCAATTTGTCAACTTCACTTTCTATCGGGCTCGTCCTGAATGGCGTCTACTTTCAGATGGCGATAAGGAGCGATGCAAGGAAGGATTCATCAAAGCGGTGGATGAGTCTCGCTCCCGGTTGTTGATTCATAGCTACTCCACGATAGGACTTCGAACAAACGTCGATTTCATGATCTGGCGCATTGGATATGAAATCGATCCGCTGCAAGAGATGACGGCACGACTGAACAGTCTTGAGATGGCGAAATATATTGAACCGACGCAATCTTTCCTATCCATGACCAAGCGATCGATGTACATCGATAAGGATAACCCCGAGCACGTAGAGGATCGTCTGCACATCGTCCCCGGTAAATCTGATTATCTGTTCGTTTATCCTTTCGTTAAGACTCGCGAGTGGTATTCGCGTACTCCTGACCAACGGCAGGAGATGATGGACGAGCATATTCGCATCGGAACTAAGTACCGCTCCGTCAAGCTGCACACTACTTATTCGTTCGGGCTAGACGATCAGGAGTTTGTCGTCGCGTTTGAGACAAATTATCCGTCAGATTTTCTGGATCTCGTGCAGGAGTTGAGAGAGACGAAGGCGAGTTCCTACACCTTGCGCGACACGCCGATGTTCACGTGCCGGCAACGCACGCTGGCAGAATGCCTGGACGCATTGGGGTAAGAGGCGGGACGCGAGGCGGAGACATGCAGACGCGGTGACCGGGAGATACGGAGACGCGGAGATAAGACGGTAGATGTGATGAGCGTCGACGCCGTGGACGGAACGAGTAACACCCACAATTTAATTACCACCTAATGAGGACCTCACTCTCATGAAAAACATAAGAAGCTATAAGGACTTACGCGTTTACCAAGCTGCAATGGACGCGGCAATGAAGATTTTCGAACTCTCTAAACGGTTTCCACGTGAAGAGCGGTATTCATTAACAGATCAAATGCGTCGCTCATCCAGATCCGTTTGCTCAAATATCGGAGAGGCATGGCGAAAGCGAAGATATCCCGCACATTTCGTCAGTAAGTTGAGCGACTCAGAAGGTGAAGCTGAAGAAACGAGAGTATGGATTGAGATTGCGTACCGATGCTGCTACATCACGGCTTCGGAAGCGCGCGAACTCGACTCCACTTATGACGGAATTCTGGGTCAGCTCGTTAAAATGATATTTAATCACGAAGACTGGATCATTCGACCTAGCCTAAGTAAAACAAGTTGATTCCCACTCAGCTTCATAGACGCAATGACTCTCAGGCGCGAATATCACTAGTCGTGTTGAGCGTCATTGTGAGTGTTAGCGTGCTCTCTCCGCGTCCCCGCGTCCCCGCGTCCCCGCGTCACCTATTACAGGCCAAACCTCATCTCGAGTATCTCTGGTACGAAGCTGAGAACATGCGCGGCTTTGCTACTGACTCGCGTGGCGAGCCGGTACTAAACCCGTCCTGGCGCAACCTTCCTAAATCTCAAGCACCCGGCTGGGGCATGAATGGACCGGGAGTCTCAGCCGAATGGTCTCAAGGCGGCGAGAGCGAGTGGAACTCTGCGGCTGCGAGTGCGGACGAAACCAACGCAACGATTTACCAGGATATCGAGGTGCCACGTGCTGGTGATTACCGAGTGTGGGTGCGGTACGCGGATTGGGCCGGGCGCGCGGAGAATTTCACGGTTCAGATCAACCAGAGGCTCGACGGGGAGACGCGGGGACACGGCGACACGGAGATCCCCGCGTCTCCCCGTCACCACGTCTCCGTGTCACAATTCTCCGCGTCTCCGCATCTCCGTGTCTCCGCGTCCCAGCTTCTTGAGCACGAATTCGGTACCAATGACGTCATCGATCCACATGATGAAGTCAGCATGTACTGGGGGTGGGCGTTTACGTGGGCCAGCTATCAGGTAAAACTCCAAAAAGGGCCCTCGCGTATTTCAATTGTTATCAACAAGCCTGCAGATGCGCGTCGCCACGTTGACTGTCTACTCTTAACCAATGACCTGAAGTATGTCCCTGAGGGCAGAGCCAAGCCTGACTTCGCGGGCATGCACTATCTCGCCGAATTGGCCGAGCAAGACGCGCCACTCACTTCTTTGATTGAATCGAAGACTATCGATGCTCGCGTGCCTGAAGCATGGCTACGGCCGAAAGTCGCAGGCCGCGACTTCCTAATGCCCTGGAACATAGCCAAAGAGTTTTGGCCGCTCTACGATAAACCAGAGGCCGAGAGACCGCTCTTTCCATTCCACGCAGAACCAATCGAACAGTTTGTCGAAAAATATAAAGGGGCTCGTGACGTTCCCATCTTCTCTTCGAAACTCGTTGTGCCAGTAGTCTACCTGCCGCACCTACCCGCGTATCTAAAGGAAGGCAGCCCGTTTCTTCGGTACTTGCGCGAGACAAAAGTACCGTTTGCTGTCCTCATCAATTACGGAACGGCGAAGTTTTCAGAGGAAGACGGCATTGCTGCGTGGAAGCTTCTGACAGGCGAGCTGCGCGATCAATTCCTCGGTTGGGTCTCAGGTGAAAGCGTTGGTTATGTTTGGGAGTCAGCGGCCGCGGAATTGAAAGTTTCCAGTGACATGTCACGTCGTGAACTCCTTGAAAAGTACCGGAGCTTCTATACGAATGCTTTAGGCCGAAAGTGGAGCTTAACTTTTCATACGCAGACAGGACCAATGTGGGACAAGCTGATGCCTGCGCAATCTACGTCGAGCACTTCGTTCGCACACGCTCTCGCGAATTGGGGTGTCCGGATTCTGGGCATGGAAACACCTGCCGTACAGCCTATGTTTGCTATGCGCATCGCGTTTACACGGGGCGCTGCGCGGCAGTTCGGAGGCACGTTCGTTTACTATCATGCGCCGAATTTTGGCGACACTGCTACGACGTTCACCAATACACAAAACTTCGCCGGGCCTAAGAATTTCTTCCATACTCGATATGGCGCGACGATGGGCCCGTCGCTTTCGTGGTATCGCAAGACTTACTACCTCTATTACATGGCTGGTGCGTCCGCGATATACCTCGAACAGGGGTACGATCAGTTCTTTAAGCCTGGGCCGGGAGAACATCCTTTTCAATTGAACCCGCTCGGTCGCATCACCGATGAGTTCATGCGGTTCGTTGAAAGCCACCCCAATCGAGGTACGCCCTACACGCCCGTTGCCTTTCTGCTAGATCCCGCGCATGGCTGGGAGATGACTGATTATCCTCAATGGCCGTTTGGGGTTTCGCAGATTAATCGCAGTGATCGGGCGCTGCGAGAGTTATTCGGAGTTGCTTACTATCCGGGGTTGGTCATCGAAGGCGAGCCTGCGACAGGCGATCGACAGGCGTTTGTGAACGGAATCTTTGGCGACATCTTCGACGTGATCGTCGCGTCGGACGATCCAGTTTCGAGTTCCGAGTTTCGAGTTTCGAGTTCCAATCCCCCTGTCTCCCCATCTCCCCGTCCCCCACTCTCCGCGTCTCCTCTGACTTCATATCGCGTCGTTGTCGCCGGCGGTCACATCCAGTGGTCACCTGCGTGGGTGACGAAGCTCAAAGATTACGTAAGAAATGGTGGCACGCTCGTTTTGAATGCCGCTCAGGTGAAAGGCCTTCCTGAAGAGCTCACCGGCGTACAAGTGCTAGGCGAAACTGCTGAATCTGACACTGCCAAGTGTCTTCTTGAGAAGGATCATGATTTATCGGGCCAGTTGTTTCGCTACGCTCGAGTGCGGCCAAAGGGGGCATCTACTCTGATCACGACCGCCAACGGCGAGCCATTGGTGACGATGAATAAGCTCGGCAAAGGAGCGCTGGTCTTTAATGCGTTACCCGATCTCCTCGGAGTAGACGAGCGCGTGACTCCTTTTTCGGCTCACATGCTCGCACATGTGTTCTCGGACACCACTCCGGTGAGAGTACAAGGTGACGTTGAATATCTGATCAACCGTGCAGATACCAGTTGGGTCATCACCATCTTCAACAACAAAGGAGTCTACAAACCTCAGCAAGGACTGGCTCAAGTCAATAGAAATGAGATAGTGACTGCGACGCTCACAATTCCTGGCAAGGCGATCCAAACGGCCAGTGAGTGGATCACCGGCAAGCCGCTGGAGATACAAAAGCCGCGTCCTGGAAACGATCAGGTAATAGTGGCCATTCCGCCTGGAGGCATCGCGATCGTCGAGCTCAAGTAAAAGGGGAACAGGGTAACCGGAAAACGGGGTAACGAGAAACCGTGTTTCCCTCCTTACCTGTTACCCGTGTTTCCTCCTTACCTGTTAGCCAGTTTCCCGTAAATAAGTGCCCTGAATCGGTGATTCGCAAACCATTTGGAATGCGCATCTAAACTCTCTACACTGATCGCGTCCCTTGTCATAGTCATGCAATCGTCTAGCGATTGTGTGATCTCCTATTTTTAAGCAAACAAAGCACTCTTCACACGCGTCGCACCACAAATGTACGGCGTCAGCTGCACGCCGTTTGCAAAAAAGTGGTGATAGTTAGCAGCGAATAGACGGCAGGAGCAGGAGCAGTCGGAAGGAGTAGGAACTGCCTCCTGCCCCTGCCAGCTGCTGCTTACGAAAGTGATATTAAGAGGGGGCTTTATGAAGAACTTAAAGGTCTGGCCACACCTAACAATCGTGGCAATTGTTTGTGCGTTGGCTGCCGGTCTGGGAGTAGCTCTTTGGATGAAGAGTGACCGGACCGCGCAGGCGGAGCCTCTGCCGCCGGCCGCGAGGATTCAACACGTCGACGGACAGGTCGCGTTGAGCAACAGTTTAAATCCGACCGTCGCGAACTCGTCTGTCGAAGATCAATGGATGACGGCAACAGCGAACCAACCATTCTCCGTTGGCGATCGAATCTATACTCGCGACAACTCACAGGCGAGTCTCGCCTTTAACGGTCGTAATTTTGCTCGACTCTATCCGAATACAGGCTTAGACGTGGTGGGGCTGGGGAATGGCCGCACGCAGCTTGCGCTTCGCCAGGGGGCGGCGATGTTTGACGTCGGATACCTGCCGAGTGGTGAGTTGTTTGAAGTCGCGACGCCTTACGGCGCCGTGGACTTCTACGAACCTGGTTTGTATGAAATGCGGCTTGATGACAGCGCAGCGATCATCACCGTGCTAAGCGGCTTGGCCCAGGTCGTTGGCATGGGTGGTAGTGGTGAGATAAGTAAAGGCGAAGTGCTCCGACTTGTCGGGGCCACGGCAGCAAATGTGGTTCTTTCGCAAATAGCTGGTGACGACGCAGGCTATCTCGTCGATGATTATTATCGTTATCAGTATCCCGATTATTACGATGGACGTTATTACGACTACAACGCTTACCTGAGCGATCCTTATTACTTTGATCCGTATCGCCGCAGTGCGAGCTATCAGTATGTATCGAACTACATACCAGGCTTCTATGACCTGGATTACTACGGCGATTGGATGGATGTCAGCGGCTATGGACATTGTTGGCGGCCGCGTGTGGCGAGCGGCTGGTATCCGTATCAGAGCGGGTACTGGATGTCGGACTATCCATATGGACTGACGTGGGTTTCGAACGAGCCCTGGGGATACGCGCCATACCACTACGGCCGGTGGGCCTTTGTGGGTAATCAGTGGTACTGGGTGCCAGACAGAAGCTACTCGTCGCCGCTGTATTCGCCGGCCCTGGTTGCTTTCCTTCCGTTCCAAGACGCGATCGGATGGGTACCGCTTGGACCAGGCGATTATTATACGTATCGCTATTACGACACCAATTGGAAGCCGTATTACTTGTCAGATTGGAATCAGCCTCAATTTGTGAATCTTCAGGTTCCTGGCGCCGTCACCGTTGTAACTGTGGATCAGTTCGGACGAGTGATCGAGCCAAATGTTATTAGAACGGTGGATGTTCAGACGTTGGCGCAAGTACGTCCTGAGCTTGAGCCTTTACGCCTGACTCCTTTGAGGAATGCTGTCGTCAACTCTGCATGGGGACGCGGCAAGATAGATTTGCCGCCGGGTATTGCTCGCAAGTTAGTTGAGACGCCGGTCGTCGCGAGTACCGCACCTGCTGCTCCGCCATTTAGAAAAGACTTGGCGACGGTGATGCGAGTCGAGCAGGCGCCTGATCGAGTCAAGAATCAGAAGCTGAATGTTCGGGACGAGCGTCGCGGGCGTGAGCAAGCGACGGATGTACAGACTGATGTGCGTGGCGGTGCTGCACAGGATCAGCGACGGCAAGAACCACAGATCCAGCAGCAAGAAAGGCAGCAGCAGCGCGAGCTGCGTAGGCTTGAGCGGACGGCTCCTGGGCAAGCACAGGGCGAGCGAGTAGCTAATCCTGCTCGGGAAGGCGCGAGATCACGCCGTCAGGAAGGACCGCTGCCTCGGATTGAGCGAGTTGAACGGCCACGACCGGAGCGTCAACAGTCGCCAAGAGCAGCTGAGCGTCCGCGACCTGTTCAACGTGTCGAGCGGCCACGGCCACAACAGCAACAGTCGCCGAAAGCAGTTGAACGTCCGCGGCCAGTGCAACGCGTCGAGAGGCCACGGCCGGAGCGACAACAGTCTGTATTCAGAGCGGTCGAGCGACCTCGGCCGGTTCAGGAACAACGGGTTGAGCGACCCGTGCAGCGGCCGCAGGTCATGCGGCAACAGCCTCGGGCGGTTGAACGACCACGACCGGTTCAGCAACAGCAGCACGTTCAGCGTCAACAGCCAGCGCCGCGAGCGGTCGAGCGACCTCGGCCGGTTCAACAACAACGCGTTGAGCGGCCGGTCCAGCAACAGCGAGTGGAGCGGTCACAGCCTCGAGCGGTCGAAAGGTCTGCTCCGGTGCAACGGCAGTCCGCTCCAGTGCAGCGGCAGCAACAGCACCAACGGAAGGCTGACCGACAACAGGCACCCCCCGCCACGAATGATCAGGGCGGCAAAGGAAAAGGCCGCAAACCTTAGTGCGCCGAATATGACACACCGATTTGCATCGGAGCGTATAGAACGCTGAAAGGGTTCAGTACCGAAGGCCAAGTCCTTGAATGCTGAAAGCTTTGCTCAGCAAGTCGTGCTTGAACGCTGAAAGCGTTCAGTATCGAAGCCCAGGGTTGCCGTTTCGGCAACCCTGGGGAGCGACGCCCGTTGTTGGGAGATCACAACCCTGAAAGGGTTGTGTGTTAGATTTCCTGCCGAGCGACGATGCAACCCTTTCAGGGTTGCGTTTCTTTTTTGATGAATACGTATGCCAGGGTAGCGGCGAAGCGCCGCAACCCCGGGCTGGAGGTTGCGAACGCTTTCAGCGTTCAGGAGGCTGTCAACGCTTTCAGCGTTCGGATCAAACAGTCACCGTCGTGCCGTCGAACTTAGTCAAACTAAACCCTTCGAAGGTCTCGTTGTAGCAACTTCTTTGGTCGCGCAGGATCCCAATTGCCACGTGCTCGCCAAGCTTCAAAGACTCCGTTGCATCAGACCGCCAATGAACTCCTGCAGTGTCTCTTCCGATCGCAACGTTCGAAGCGATCTTGTTCAACTCACCGCCGACAGTCATCTGAGCCGCATCTCCACCTGTATATGGAACGAGCGAAAGCCCGTCTGATGTAGGCTGCACGGGTGTCGTCAAACTCGCAATCGGTGTCGACTCTTTGAACCAAGCTTTAAGTATGGTGACACACGCGCCTGCTACAATCGCATGACCTGCGCCGTACGCCGGATGAGTTGGGCAGCCTTCCGGAAATGCCAATGGCAACAAGTGCGTACCATTGCCGGCGCCGTTAAATTGTTCGTTATGCTGCTGAACTGCCGCCAGCACTGTGGAACCGTTAATTGACGGATGAACATCGAACGTGCCTGGATTTGTTCGATTGCGTTCGATGCGCCCAGCAAACGCTTCCGGCCGCAGTCGACGATGCACAAACCATTTCTGAAACCACACAGCCTTCAGCGCGCGTGTTGAGACCTCGCACAACAAGGTCGCAATGTGCGGCCCACCAAAAGTGCCAAATCCGTCCTGAGTCGGATTACCAACATACGGGTTGCCATCATCGAGTGGTGCGCCCAGCCCAGCAAGAACAAGAAAGGCTTGGAAATAACCCTGGAACAGCACATCAATATGCACCCATTGGCCGATGTCGCGGCCCATCCGCATGTGACGACGCACCGGATCGAAAATGTCGCCAGGCTGGTTGACTCCATTTTGGATGCTCAACCAATCGGCGAAGGTCGTGCCGTAGTCGCGCCCTCCTCCTCCGCTCCCATTTCCTGTCGTTGAGAAGGGCGCGGCCGTCACAATTTTTTGATCGATCTCGTTGGCGCCGAAGAAGCATGGCAAGTAAAAGTATTGCGACAGGTACGGACCAACAACGTCGCCTGGAGTTAATCCGCGAAAGAGTAGTGAAGAAGTAACCGTTCCACCGTTCTTTGGTCCCTTAAAATCGGCGCCGAAGTTCGTCAAGTCCGACGCTGCGGCAGCGGCAGCTAGGTTGGATGAGTACTCGCTATACGGAACATCACGCAGTAAAGCCATCCAATAATTCTCAGCAATTTCTGCTGCTTCCTCTTTACTCGCAAACGCAGGCGCGGGCGGTTGCAGCAACGCGTGCGCATCCGGCCCTTGCATGTCGAAGGCCAATCCGGCTTGCGGGTTAGTTAACCTTCGATCGCCACCAATCGTGATCGCATTAAAGTCGGCCGGCCTCTTGCTATTAATCGCCCCGACCAGTTGCTGATAAGCACTCAGCACTACCGTGCCGTCGCTGTTGTGAGGCAAACCTTTCGAATAACTCCCTGCTTTATTAGCGTAAAGAGACTCGTCGTCGTTTGCAGGATGCTGCAAATTTGGCGGCGTTGCTGCCAAGCCAGCTTGCGCGGCATCGCGACGCAATTTGGCGCAGTCGTTGGCACGCTGGTTTGAGCCTTGGATCGGTGCGGCCTGCGCGCGTGAGCGTTTTGAATTAATTAGAGGCTCGACTCCCACAAGGCCAGCAGCGATGGTGATTGCACCTGTAACACTCGCCTGGCCGATGAACCTACGTCTGGCTGGGGATTTTGGGGTGTGTACATGTTCTTCCATACCAGAGACCTCCGGCAAATTCGGATTGAAATAAGAACTGTCGGGATGTGGACGGGATCAGAAAGCGAACAATAGACTACTCTGCACGCTCTGCGTTTTAGGGTGTCGTTAATGCATCGAGCGGAAGGTTGACCGCACGGGGAGAACTACTGCTGAGAACTCTACATCAGTGTTCTATTTGGCCTCTTCTCGTGAGTCTATATTTATCACAGGTTCCGGTTCTCAAAAAGAGTTTTCTTGACGCATTCACACTTTGGATTCTTCACTCAGTAACTTATTATCTGTCGCGCTGGTTGTTCATCCCCCAATCAACTGAGTCGCAATGAGCATGCTGAGCCCCGAAACGAGCCTGCTTCATTATCGAATTGTCGAGAAGATCGGTCGCGGCGGAATGGGCGAAGTCTACCGCGGCTGGGACACAAAGCTCGCGCGCCACGTCGCCATTAAGCTTCTGCCCGAAGAGGCTACCAGAGATCCCACTGCCAAACGACGCCTCTTAAAAGAAGCTCAGTCAGCTTCCGCACTCAATCATCCGAACATCGTTACTATTTACTCTATCGACGAAGTCGACGGGCTCGACTTTATCGTTATGGAATACGTCGAGGGTGAAACTCTCAAATCGGTAATCGATCGCACAGGCCCATTACCCACACCAACTTTGATTGATTTCGGTATTCAAGTCGCCGAAGCACTCGATGCAGCACATTCGATCGGCTTGGTCCATCGCGACATCAAATCATCAAACATCCTTATTACACCCCGCGGCCATGCGAAAGTTTTGGATTTTGGTTTGGCTAAAATGATGCGAAGCGTTGCCAATGCAGTTGATCACGACGCGCCTACGATCGCCAATATCACCACTGCCGGTGTGGTGATGGGCACCGCTGCTTACATGTCTCCTGAGCAGACGCGTGGTGAGGACCTGGATGGCCGTTCGGACATCTTCTCATTTGGCTCGGTGCTCTACGAAGCGGCTACTGGACAACTACCTTTCACTGGTCCAACCATGCTGACCGTCATGCACAACGTGGCCATCGTTCCGGCTCCACCACTCAGCCGCCATAGGCGTGATTTGCCGCCGGAGTTTGATCTGATCATCGAGCGCGCGCTGGCAAAAGACCCTGGGCAGCGTTATGCGTCAGCCGGTGAGTTAGCAAATGCATTAAGAAATCTGAGGGAAGCGTCTATCGAATTCACGTCCGGTTTCGGAGTACTGGCGAAAGCAAGCGTCGAAGACGGCGCTCCGTCATTGTTCGTGGGTCGCGAGGCTGAAGTCGAGAAGCTTGACGGCTTGTTGCGACAGGCGCTGGGAGGCTCGGGCCGAGTAGTTTTCATCACTGGTGAACCTGGAATAGGGAAGACTTCTCTCGCCGATGAGTTCATGCGCCGAGCTCGACGCCAATATCCTGGGCTGCTCTTTAGTCGTGGAGCTTGTGCCGAGCAGTACGGCACCGGGGAAGCGTACTTACCTTTTCTCGATGCGCTCGGAGCACTCTTAACTCCCGGACGCGAGCGGATGGCCGCTGTTCTACGAACCTACGCGCCGACCTGGTGTTTGCAACTTCCAGCCGCCTTCACGTCGACTGGCTCACTCGAAAACTTACAGCGCGAGACAATCGGCGCCACGAAAGAGCGGATGTTGCGCGAGATGGGCGACGCACTGGGTGCTATGGCGGCAAGTAATCCGCTGGTCCTTTTGCTCGAAGACTTACACTGGGCCGATCCCTCGAGCGTCGATCTGCTGCGACATCTCTGCCAACGGATCTCCGGACAACGCTTGATGTTGATTGGAACGTTTCGACCCGAAGACATCGCCAGTAGCGGCCATCCACTCAAAAACTATCTGCTGGAAATGCAGGCTCACGACCAGTGCCAGGAGATTCCGCTGGGCATGCTGACTCGCGATCACATTGCCGCGTATCTGGACGCTTCGTTCGCGCCGAACGATTTTCCGAAAGATTTGTCGGGACTAATTCAGCAAAAGACCGAAGGCCATCCCTTGTTCGCGACCAGCCTCGTGCAGTATCTCGTCGAGCGAGGTGACATCGGCAGGGCAAACGAGCACTGGAATCTGACTCGCCCGCTCGCGGAGATGGATCTTGAAGCTCCGGAAACGGTGCGGAGCATGATCCGCAAGAAGATCGAATCGCTCAATGATGAAGACAGGCGAACCCTTCAGTACGCTAGTGTTGAAGGAAGGGAGTTCTTGTCAACGATCGTAGCTAAATTGCTTGGAGTCGCTGAAGTTGATTTGGAAGAGCGTATGGCCCACCTGCAAAAGGTTCACCGGTTGGTGATGAGTGTCGGCGAGGAAGAGTTGCCGGATCGCTCATTGGCGACGCGCTATCGCTTCGCTCACGCGCTGTTTCAGAATTTTCTTTATGGCGAATTAGTAAATAAGCGGCGCATTCTGCTGCATCAGCACGCGGGACAGCAACTCGCTTTGCACTACGGCAGCCAGGTTCCGCGGATCGCGACGCAGCTCGCGATGCACTTCGAGCTTGGTCGAGACTTCCATAAGGCGATTGAGTTTTTGATAATCGCCGGCGACAACGCGACGCATCTTTATGCGAACGACGAAGCGGAGTCGCACTACAGCCGCGCGCTCGATCTGATTGAGAAACTGCCGCCCGAAGACCAGCTTCAGAAAAGCGTGCTGATATTTCAGAAGCGCGGTGGCGTTAACTTCTCGTTAAGCCGCTTTACACAAGCCGCCGACGATTTCACGAAGATGGCGGATCAAGCCCGCGCTCTGTCGAATTTGGCACTGGAGTCGGGCGCGCTAAATGCTCTCACGCTGACGCTCTTCTATTCTCATCGGCTTGACGAAATGGCTGCCCGCGGCGAAGAGGCTTTGCGCGTTGCTGAACGCACTGGGAGTGAAGAATCGCGTCTGCAAACGGTGCAGCTCATTGCGCTGAAACAGTTGTGTTATGGGGAGCTGACGGCGGCCAGGGATGGGTTAGATGAAGTTATCCGCCGCGCCCGAGTGGTGAATAACAAACCAGCGCTGGTGAATGCACTCGCGTGGCGCGGGCTGCTTTATTTCTTCCAGACTGACTACACGAGTGCTGAGGAGACTTTGCGTGAGTCTCGTGCTCTGGCGCTGGAGATGCGTGACGGGTTTCTCGTGCTTTTGTCACTGTTCGCGCTCGGATTGACTCGCGGGAACTTGGGGCGAATGTCAGAGGCGTTGGCTACGCTGAAGGAAGCGCTCGATATGGGTAAGCGGAATGGGGATCGATTTTGGTTGCCGCGCTTGCCGAACTGCATTGGATGGATTCATCGTGAGTTGCAGGACTTCGAAGGTGCTTTGAAACACGATCAGCGCGGTCTGGACATAGGTCGTGAGCATCACGTGCTCGAGGCTCAAGCCAATTCGCTGATCAACCTGGGCATTGACTTCAATCACACAGGCAAGAGCGAGCACACTCTGCCAAAGTTTAATGAAGCCGAATCGATCTTCGAGGTCGATGCCTGGTTCCGCTGGCGCTACAACATTCGGCTGCAGGCAGGCACGAGCGAGTACTGGCTGGCCAAAGGCGATCTGGACAAAGCTCGAGAGTACGCGGTGCGCACGCTCGAGACAGCAAGATACTTCGAGTGCCACAAATACATCGCCGTAGCCCACAAACTTCTCGGCCGAATTGCTACCAGTCGCGGTGACTTCACTGAGGCCGAGAAAGCGTTCAATACGGCGCTCGACGAATTGTGGGAATTCCCAGTACCCATAGTTGCGTGGAAGGTCTACGCCGAAATGGGCCGGCAAAAGAGTCAATCAGGAGACACAGTTGGCTCCCGCGAAGCCTTTGAGGAGGCTGCGAGTACCATCAACTCAATAGCGGCGAACGTGAAAGACGAAAAACTGCGGGAGACATTTCTCAATTCAGCGGCAGTGAAAGACATACTGAACCGCTCGGCCGCCTAGTGTGCTATCTCTCATTAAAGTCTTCTGATTTGACGCGGGATCTTAGAGATGGATGCGACCGTCTCTGATCGACGCATAGGCTTTCCGCAAGGGAGTCGGCCGGCCGCAATTCTCATCAGACGTGCGATGCGCGAGTCCCCAAGGATCAATCAGCTCCGGTCAAAGTGATTTGAATTGACCGGATAAATGGCTATTCGTTGAGGTTGGTAAGAAATTGATTTTGAGCCTTTAAGTGTATGACGACTTAGTAGGTTAGCAACTTTTCTTATGAGCTGGTCCAAGGTGGCACAAAGCTTGCTCTCCTCACTCACGCCCACGAGAGGCCTCACGCCTCGAAAGACAGGCAGTACCGGGAGCGATAGCGACCGGGTACAACGTGAATTTGACCTCTCTCCCAAGTTTCAATTGGAGATGTGCGGTATGGAAAGAGTAGATTTCTCAGCTTTGATATCGAACCTGTTGGTTTTTTCGGCGGTGGTTGTGGTTTCCACCGCGTTGCTGATGGGTGACCAACTTGTCTTGCTTGCCTCGAATGTCTTCGACGAAGGCGCCAGCGTAGTGCGCGACATCTCGACGTCCGTGCAGAGCTGGCTGGGCTAGCGTTGGAGTGCAGTGACAAGCGCAGCGTGATACGTGCTTTGGATTTCTCGTAGCTTCTTCCCAAAGCGTATCGCGCTGCGCTTGTCAGTCCACTCCAATTACTTTGTGATCACATTGCCTTCAGGGTCGTAGAGTGTTACTTCGCCGAAGGGCGTTACTTGATCCTTAACCTTATCGTAATCTCCCACAATCACCACCGCAGCTCGGTAAGTATCGAAGTACTTCGCGGCCGCACTCTGAATGTCTGCCAATGTCAGCCCTTCAATCTTCGGACGGAAGTCGTTGATAAAAGTCTTCGGCAGATCGAACGTGTACACCGTGTTGATGCGGCCGGCCAGACCAGATTGGCTCGCGAGCTCTATCGAAAAGTTACCGGTACTGTACTCCTTCGCGGCATTCAACTCTTCATCAGTGACCGGCAAGACGCGCATGCGGTCCAACTCATAAAACATCTCTAACAGAGTAGCTCCCGTCACTTCATTCCGCACCGAAGCGCTGGCGGCAGCCATCCCCGATTTGGCGCGCGTGTCGGAGAAGCTGAACGGCGAATATGTGTAGCCCTTGCTCTCGCGAATGTTGCGCGTCAAACGCGAATAAAAGGAGCCACCGAAAATCGTGTCGGCAGTGCGGATGGAAAAGTAATCCTTATCCTTGCGCGGGATCGTGACGTTACCAATGTAGATGGTCGACTGAATCGAGCCCGGCCGGTGCACGAAATATATCTGGCGCTTGTCACGCTTCGGCGGCGCAGGATTTTCTTCTGCCGCTGCGGTGCCACCCTTCCAGCTTCCGAATGCCTTTTCAATTTCGGCAAATGTCTTGTCTGGCTCGATGTCGCCAACAACAACGAGATGCGCGTTATTTGGGATGTAATAACTCGAGACGAACGCCTTCAAGTCCGCGCGCGTCAAGGCACTGATGGATTTCTCATCCGGAACGACAAAGCTATACGGGTGATTGCCGAAGACGGCTTTTGTAAAACGCTCATTGGCGAGAAAGTTCGGATTCGCGCGGGCGGCGCGTATCTGTTGAATGGAATTGTCCTTCGCGAGCTTCAGCTCGTTTTCGGGGAACGCAGGGTGTTGCGCCACGTCGCTCATTAATTCAAACAGACGCGTCGAGAACTCTGAAAGCGAAGAGGCAAAGACGGAGGTCGAGTCTGAATCGCTGCCGAACGACAAAGTGCCGCCGATCGATCTCAACTCTTCTTTGAGTTGCCGACTGGTGCGCGTGTCTGTGCCTTCGTTGGCTACGGTCGCGGCGATTTGTGAGATGCCGGGATGCTTGTCACGATCCGCGGTGGTGCCTGCGCCGCGGAATGTCAGGATCGAAGTAATCTTCGGCACGTTTGGCAGTGGCGCCAGGACAACGGTTAACCCATTCGCGAGTTTCTTCTCAGTGATCTGGGGGAGATTGAGAGGGCGTGCTGGTCCAGGTCCGGGTGGCGTCTTTTGTTGCGCCGGTGCTGTGGACACCAAAAAAAGTAATGTAAGTATTGAAACTATCGATTTCATTGGATGCCTTTCGTAATTATCGGTGGACCCACCCGCTACCGCGGGTGGTACTGACTGCATGACAGCGTGGCCCAAGTGACGGAGTTAACCCGGTCGCTATCGCTCCCGGTTTCTGAATATCGCTCGTTCCTACGCCCGGTACTGACGTGGCCTCTCACTCACTTGCCTGTGTCGGTGGTCTTGGCGGTAGTTGCTGGAACTCGATCGATGATTGTGCGGTTCGATGTGACCAGATACTTCGTTGCCGCAGCCTTCACTTGCGCCGCAGTTACATTTTCAAAAGCCTGCAACGTCGTATTGATCAAGTTCGGATCATCTCGAAACAGCGCAAAGCTCGCCAGTAAGTTCGCCTTGCCGAACCCCGACTCCAATTGGTCGTAGTAGCTGGAGCGGAAACGAATCTTCGCGTCAGCCAACTCCTTCTCCGTGACTCCCTTTGCAAGAATGTCGGCGATCACCGAGTCAATTTCTGATACTACGGCGTCTGCTTTAAAAGTAGGTTTATAAGTCGCGCGTGTGGTCAACAGCATCGGGCCGTCGTAATCAAACTCGTTTCCCAACTGGTAGTTGATTCCACCGCTTAGGTCGAGCGTCATCTCTTTCTCTTTCACCAGCCGTTGAAAGAGGCGCGAGCTTTCGTCGCCCTGGAGAATTAGATTCAGCATCACCATTGGCGCGAAGTCCGGCGACTTCTGATCCGGCAAATGGTAACCAACAGCTAACGCCGGCAACGTTGCGAGCTTGTCCGTCTGCGCGACCCGCTTCTCTTTGGCTTGAGCCGGTTCACTCACATCCGGTTTCGCTGGAATCTTTGCGGCGGGAATGCTGCCGAAGTGCTTCTCAACCATTTTCTTCACTTCTTCGGGATTGACGTCACCGACGACGGTCAACACGGCATTGTTGGGTGCGTAGTACGATTTGAAGAAAGCTCGGACGTCATCGAGCGTGGCCGCTTCAATCTCAGTCAGATCTCCGTAGAAGTTGTGAGCGTTGAACCAGTTTTGATTGGCATTCATCCACAGGTCGAGCCACTCAAACAACGCGTACGGTTGATTCAGCACGTTCACGCGCACTTCTTCGCTGACAACATTTTGCTGATTCTTGAGATTCTCCGCGCTTACATCGAGCGAGCGCATGCGGTCAGATTCCAACCAAAGACCTAACTCGACGCGATTGCTCGGCAACGTCTGGTAATAGTTCGTATGGTCCAAGCGAGTCGACCCGTTAAGACTACCGCCGTTCGCCTCAACCAACTTGGCATGCTCGAACTTCTTCACGTTCTCTGAGCCCTGGAACATCATGTGCTCGAAAAGGTGCGCGAAGCCGGTGCGGCCTTTGGGCTCGACGCGAAAGCCGATGTTGTAGTAAACCGCGACCGTCACAACCGGAGCGATATGCTCTTCCGAAATCACAACTCTCAGGCCGTTGGGTAATTTGTAATACGCGATCGGAACCTTGACGTCCCCGGAAGCAGGGGTTGCAGCGGAAACAGGCGAACCGATAAGTAGAAGGCCTAGAAGTAGAGCGATTGCGAGTTTCGCAGGATTAGGGGAAGATTTTTGACGCATAGACATTTACATTAACCTCGCGCTGGCGACAGAGTTCTACCTTTGGAAAACTTTGAAAAATGATTTTGAGCACGCAGAAGCGGTTGGGAAGGTCCGAATGCAGGCGCCTATCAACCTTGAGCCAGTCTAATACGGAGCGGGTGACCATAAAGTTTCACACTCCGGTAGGAGTGCAATGTTTATAGATGGAAGCCTGTGTTATCTGGCGTTCGGAGTTTCTCAACTCGTCGCAGCGACGAGTCGAGAAACTCCGAACAGCGGCGGCATTTGAACTTCACGATGCTATAAACATATCACCCCTCCGGGGTGAAAACTGCACGACTCATACATCACACTCCTGACAGGGTGAAAACTGCACGAGTCATACATTACAATAGAAAACCTCGACCGAAGAGTCGTAAGAAGATCGGAGATTTTGAAACAATGCGGCAGAATGGTCGACTCCTTTGCGTTTTATCTTTATTCCTGACCGTGGTGTGCTGCGCGATGGCGGAGACTCAAAAAGTGGGCACTATTCCCATCGGAACGTGGGGCGGCGATCACATTCGCATCGACGTGGTCGAAGGCTCCGCGACGATTGAGTACGACTGCGCAAACGGAACGATTCAGGGACCCCTCAACGTGTTTAGTGACGGCAAGTTTGAACTGCGCGGAATGCATAATAAGGAACACGGCGGGCCTGTGCGTGCGGACGAGGAGCCCAACAGTCATCCGGCGCGATACGAGGGTTGGACAGACGGCAAGACAATGAAGCTCAAAGTCGTTTTGCCGGACGCTAATGAGGAAATTGGGACATTCACGCTGGTGCGCGGCCGCGTCGGACGAGTAATGAAGTGTAAGTAATGGGACGCGGAGACGCGGAACGCGGAGTCAAGGAGACGCGGGGACACGGAAGACGCGGGGAGAGGCGATTTAATGACTAGGGTGGCCAGAAGATTCCTTATTAAAGGGGACGTGCAAGGGGTCGGTTACCGGTTCTTTGCCCAGCGAGCTGCCGCGCGCCATCAGGTGGTCGGTTACGTTCGCAATCTGCCTGATGGAAGTGTTGAAGCGTTAGCCGAGGGTCCGCCGAACAATGTGGAGTTGTTCAAACACGATCTCGCTGCGGGCCCGCAATGGGCCACGGTATCGCAAGTTGAAGAGATAAATCTCGATCCTAGTGGAAAGTATCCGTCGTTCAGGATTGAACACTGAAAGAATGGTCTTGGGTCTTTGGATTTAGGTCTTTGTACGCGGAAGTTGTTCTTAGGGCTTTGGCTTTTCTCATTCACACCGGGCTTTAGCCCGGTGATCGCAAACGACGAAAGTGCTGGAAACCGTTTAAACGGTTTCCCTGTTCGTTAGGTATATCGAAACACCTGGCTAAACCCAGGTGAGAATGAGAGAGTTTCAAAGTACAAAATTCAAAAAACCAAAGACCAAAAACCAAAAACCAAAGACCAAAGACCAAAGACCTTATACGCACCTATGGACCATCTAAAATCGTTGATTCGCGAGGTGCCGGATTTTCCCAAACCCGGCATTAATTTTTATGACATCACTACGCTGCTGAAGCATCCGGAAGGATTGCGCAACACCGTCGATGCCCTGGCAGCCGAATATGAAAATACCAAGGTCGATGCCGTACTCGGCGTTGAAGCGCGTGGTTTTATTTTTGCGCCTGCGTTGGCGTATCACCTAGGGGCCGGTTTCGTGCCAGTACGCAAGCCACGCAAGCTACCGGCAGAGTGTGCAAGGATTTCTTATGATCTCGAATATGGGCAAGACACACTCGAGATACACCGAGACGCAATCGGTGATGGACATCGCGTGATCATCGCGGACGATCTACTTGCAACTGGCGGTACAGCTAAAGCCGTCGTCGATTTGGTCGAGCAACTGGGAGGCAAGGTTATTGGTCTCGTGTTCGTGGTAGAGCTCGAGTTCCTGCCGGGGCGACAGAAACTCGCTGGGTACGACGTGCGCTCGTTGATCAAATACCAGGAATAGGATTGCGACGCGTTACGGTTCTTGGGCGTTGGGCGCCGTTAGCGTTAGGCGGTGTTGGGGTTTTTACTTCAACCTTAATTCTTACGCCAGCATTATCCTTCCCGGAATTGGACGCGCTTCTGCTCACGCCCGTCTTGCTATGAGCCTTGTTGACATCCGACCTTTTACTGTTTGTTGGTTTCTTCGCCCCGCTCTCTTTCGCATTAGCACGAGCGGTTTTTGAATTCTCGCGACCGTGAACAGTCCCACGTAGATTCCTGGACGAATCCGAATTCTTGTTACTGTCACGCGCTGTTCCGCGCGACGTCGATTGGACTGATTCACTCGGGAATCTCGCCGTCGCTCCGCTTGGAAACTTTGGATACTCGCGCGGCGACGCGACGGCTTTAGTTTCCTGTTTTGGCGGTGGTGACACGACAGGCGGCGATACACTTTTCGCGCCATTTAGTATCTCAGGTCGAGCAGGTTCCGATGCGGAAGATTCTCCCGAGCCAGCCACCTGAGGAGAGGTGAAAATCCCCGTGGTCGCTTCAACAATAACGAGTGCCGACACGGCAACGATCGACACGAACAACAAACTTGCCAGCAGCAAGGTTTTCAAACTGAGATTCGTTTTCGCCTGAAATTCGTGCAGAGGCGAGTGAGCATGCCCTCCGATAGAATCATTTGGAATGGCCGTGGCAAATGATGCTTCGCCTGGAAGGACTTGAGATTCATCGAGCAACTTAACTGGCCGCGTGGTGAAAGATAGCGGTTCACTCTGAACCAGAGGAGTTACGACAGGTCGCGGATCATTCTGAACGAGAGGAGTTACGACGGGTTGCGGTGCATGCTGAACTGGAGGAGTGACGGCTGGTGGTTTCTCCTGAACGGGAAAATTAACGATCAGCCGTGACGGTTTCAAATCATGGACTTTAGGTTTTGTAACCGGCCTCAGTTCATCAAACTTTTGGACACGACTTGAGACAACCGGTCGTACTTCGGCATCACCCGGTTCCGTCTCGAGCGGTCGCAGTTCATCTTCAGCACGAGAGGACACAACCGATCTGCTGGAGCTCAAACCCACATATTCTTGAACAAACGTCTTTTCTTTTTTTCCATCACTCACCCTGACATAAGCAGGTTCACCCGCTGGCGGCTGTGGCTCGTCGATCGAATGTGAGCTCGCGTGTGAGTTCGGGGACGAGATCGGTGCGTCGTCACTTATGCTGACGTGCGGATCGATTTCGGGCAGCGGCAATGGCTTCGCAAATGAATCCTCGTCACGGACGCTGACGTGCGGATCGATCTGTGGAAGAGCGACGGGTTTCGCAAATGAATCTTCATCACGGATGCTGACGTGCGGATTGATCTCAGGAAGAGGAACTGGCTTGGCAAATGAATCCTCGTCGCGAACACTGACGTGTGGGTTAATTTCCGGAAGCGCAACTGGCTTCGCGAATGAATCCTCGTCCTGAACACTGACGTGTGGGTTAATCTTGGGCAGTTCCTCCAAGTCCGTTAACGCTACTTCGCCCGCCAGAACCTGCGGCTCCTGAACCTGATCCGCGGTGTCATCAAGAACCTGCGGTTCCTGAACTTGCGGTGCATCGCCATCAAGAGCAGCGGTCGAGGCCCCACCGCCAGTTACCCTAACCTTGCGGCGGCGAATGGTCTCGTCATCGTCAAGCACCCAAACAGATGCTGGCGTTATTTCGTTCTGCTCTGCTGAGAGAAACCACTCAAGCTCCCGGGCCAAAGAATCATCATTTCGTCGTCCCAGAGTTAACATGACAGACACCCCACCTTTCTAACACTGAGGATGATCTAACATCCTTCCCCCCTGATGAATTTTCAAATTGCTAATTGACTAAGAACTAAGTCAGGAGAGACCCCAGGTCGCGCGCACTTTCATCGAACGTGTCTTGATTGCCGCTGTTCGCGGCGGCGGGGAGAACTGATGCGAACTCTCGTAGTGGGCGCAATGCCGATTCGGGGGAGGAGAGCCGGTGCCCACGTACAACCAATCTGGTCGGGAGTTGGCTGTACTTTAACGACAAACTTTATTCGAGTCAATTGAGATTTGGGACATCAGGGGCGGCAAGGAGGTCCTTTCTGATATCGCTCCAGATCGGCACGCAACCTCGTAATTACTTCGGCTTGGCGTTGTTGTTCAGCGGCCGCAAGCCGGCGCTGTTCCACTCCCGAAAGAGACCGCGTATCCACTTGCGATAGCCGCTGTTGCTCTGCTGCGGAGATCAACTTCTTTTGCCACTCTGCGGCTTCCGAGCATCGACCCAACTCCGCTAACGCCAGCGCTACCAATTCACCATTCTCCACCGATCGGTTGCTTTCATAGAGCTCCTGCGCGAGCTTGAGTGCCCTGGCTCCATTGCGTAACTCCAAATGTGGGGATGTCGCCAGCAATTGGGCCAAAAGAAACCGAGCGCCGCGGTCTGACGGGTTGATCTTGAAAACTGCCTCCAAGTGAACGAGCGCCGGCTGATGCTGCTTCGCGTTCGCCAATAGCACTGCAAGATTGTAATGGGCGACTACGTTGTTCGGATCAGCACGCAGAGCCTGCTGAAACTGCTCGGCGGCTTCCTTTAAATCTCCAGTCTGAGTAAGCGCAGCTCCCAGGTTCACCAGCGCTGGAACACTGTTGGGATTAGCGGCGACTGCTTTGCGAAATTCGGCAGCGCCTTCCGCGAACCGTTTCGCTTCAAGCGCGAGCCGCCCGCGAATCATGTGAACGCGCTCGCCCTTGACAAGCTCTTGTACACCCTCGATGAGCGGATCCGATACGCGCACACCGACTGTACCTTGTTGGGTCAAATGCCGGCGCGCGCTCTCGTGATCATTCAAGCCGCGATACGCCATGGCCAATGCGTAGTGGATCCGATTCGCTTCGGGCGCGAGCGCCAATGCTCTTTGGAAATAGTTGATAGCTTCGGTGAAGTTTCTCTGAGACAGCGCGATCTGTCCGAGACCGTAGTGTGCTGCCGGAATGTTTTCCTGGACCTTCAATGCAGCACCAAAACTCATTTGTGCTTCCTTGAGTCGGTTCAATTCCAGATAGATACTTCCGAGATTGACATGAGCGGCGACGTACTTCGGTAGCAATGTCGCGGCCGTGCGATAACCTTCGATGGCCTCGGTTGCGCGGCCTTCCTGATGGTCCAGTTTCGCGACCAAGTAAATCCAGCGAAACTCATTAGGTGCGAGCCGATGGGCATTCACGTAACATTCGCGAGCGGGTAAGTTCAGAGAATAAGCGTGATAGATCTGGCCGAGTTGGCCGTAAGCCCAGCTCAGTTGTTCATCAGTTGAGCGTGGATTGTTTATGACTTTGCGAAGTGAGTCTTGCAGTGACGTAAGTTGCTCGCCAACCTGTTTTTCCAACTGACTGAGGTCCGGCAGATGTACCGCAATCAATGTCGGCTTCGGCGGCGGCAGAGTCGTTCCCGTTTGCGCAGTGCAAATAACCTGTGCGGCGCAAATAACCACGAAAGCACACGAAATAGAACCACGAAAACGCACGAAGGAATTTAAACCCCTATTTCACTTGATTCCTTGTTTCAGTGTGGTGTATCCGTCTACCACCAACCCTCTCCACTCCTCGACACTCCCGTCCGGCCAGTACACTCGCATCAACTCCACCCGAGACGCCGTCCCAAGCCCAACCAGCACCCGTGGATCATTCGCGTTCAGATAACTCCCATCAGTCCGAGCTCGCCTCCACAACGCGTAACCCCTCTTGATCGCAACTTCCACGCGCGCGCCGAGCATGTCGCGACCATTCTTCCCCACAAGCTTCAAACCCAACCAATGCTTGCGATTGCCAACCTCGTTCACGAACAATTTGACGGGCCCATTATTGTTTGTAACCAGCACGTCGGTATCGCCGTCGTTATCGATGTCGCCGAACGCCGCCCCGCGACCAACTTCTAATGGTTCAAGTGCACGATCGGACACTTCGATGAACTTCCCATTTCCCTGATTGCGAAAAAGTTGGTTCGGCTGGTCCAACGGAAAGAGATCTCCCTTTCGAATCAGTTCGGGGAGAAGTTGGACGGCACCGTTCGTGACAAACAAATCCAGCCACCCATCGTTGTCATAGTCAAAAAACAGAGTGCCGAATCCGGTGAAACGCCTGCCGGGTATCCCGAGACCCGCCTCTCGCGTGCGGTCTTCGAACAGCAACTTGCCGAGATTCGTGTAGAGGGTGTTCGTCTCATCCATCAAGTGCGTGATGAAAATGTCGTCCGTGGCGTTCCCGTCACAATCGGCTGCGTCGACGCCCATGCCCGCTTCTGCTTTTCCATCACGATTGATTGCAGCGCCCGCGAGCAGAGCTTCATTCTTAAATGTCCCATTCTTTTGATTAATCCAGAGTTGATTCGGATCGCCATCATTAGCGACATAGATGTCGATCCATCCATCAGCATCGAAATCCGCAGTCACGATTCCCAACCCATGCCCGAATTCTTCCGCCACTCCTGCGTTTACTGTCACGTCCTCAAACGTCCCATTCCCCTTGTTGTGAAAGAGTCGATTACCGGGCGAGCGAAATGCGCGCGGCGTGCAGTAATCACGGGCACTCGACGCCGCATAACAATTAGGACTCGTGTTTGTTGAGAACACCGCGTAGTTGACGACCATAAGATCGAGCCAGCCATCGCGATCGTAGTCAAAGAAGGCTGCGCTCGAGCTCCATCGCGCATCATCCGTCCCACTTTTCTTTGTCACATCAGTGAAAGTTCCGTTACCGTTGTTAAGAAACATCTGGTTCGAGCTGAGATTAGTGAGATAGAGATCCGTCCACCCATCATTATTAATGTCACCGGTCGCCGCGCCCATTCCGAAGCCATTCGCGGTGATACCACTCTTGTCAGTTACATCAGTGAACCTAAGCTTGCGCGTGCGAACGTCGAGATCGTTCCGAAACAATCTACTGGTCGGAGGAGTCGTTTCGCGCCATGGAAAGAGTGTATTGCCCGGTTTGGTTCCAGATTCAAGCACATTGCCCTGTACGAGAAACGCATCGAGATCGCCATCATTGTCAAAGTCGAACAAGGCAGAACCGGAACCCATAATCTCGGGCAGATAAAACTGCCCAGTCATGCCGTTGTAATGCCGGAACGTCAAGCCAGTTTGCTGAGCCAGCTCTTCGAAGATGGCCGATGAAGAAGGTGTCTGGCTGGGTAGGTAACTCGACTTTGCATCAGCCGGGAAAAGCACCAGGACCACACACAACGGGGTCATAACCACCATCGCAATGACCTTAAATAAAGGAAGCGTGAGATTCATGGAGATTTTGTGGAGTATGTCAGAAGTGATTCAGTCTGTGAAGAAACGAACAACTCGGTGAAGTTTTTCTTGACACGTTCGCCGGATGATTGATATACGGAGCTACCTCGCTCACGTACCCGGCATAAGTCCTCTTTCTGAATCTCGTCCTTCAGAGTCAGGTCTTATTTAACTGCTAACAACCAAGGCTACCAAGCCAATTTAAAGGAGATCCCTCAATGAAGAATCTGAAGAGCCCATTGATCATGCTTTGCATGGTTCTGATAGTCGTCTGCTTTCACGTTTCCGCGTGGGGGCAATCTGAGAAAATAGCTAATGTTTCAAGCAGCGGATTGAGCGTCAGGTGGGATGTAAGCGCTCCTAACGCTGGGCTGACATTAACCGTTTCGGCACCAGACGGACAGGTGTTCCGCAAAGAGTTCAAGGGAAGTCCAGCCGAATTCCGGCTAGTCGATAATCGGGGTGAAAAATTGCCCGATGGGCAGTACACCTACGAAATTCGCTTGGTTCCGGTCCTATCGGCTGACGTTAAAGAAACGCTCTCGAAGGCGCGTGAAAAGGGAAATGATGCGGAAGTTGCCAGGGATTTGCGCAAGCGCGGAGTGCTTCCAGTTCCTCTCGTTGATTCAGGAGGCTTCGCGATTCTAAACGGGTCGGCTATTGTCGCCGGCTCCCTAGAAGAAAAAAGCTCGCGCACGATCGGGAAAGTGACGGAGCAACCACGAGTTTCGGGAGCTAACACGACAACCTCGTTATTCAGACGTCAGCGGCATCACGCGTTCCTTAATCCCATGCCTGATTTTGTGATTGCCGACGATCTAATCGTACAGGGCAGCGCATGCGTGGGATTAGACTGCATCGATGGCGAAAGCTTTGGCTTTGACACAATCCGGATGAAAGAGAATAACACCCGCCTTCAGTGGGACGACACCAGCGTAAGTGCTGGGTTTGCCACCAACAACTGGCAACTCAGGGCGAATGCTCAGGGAAGTGGTGGCAGTAGTTTTCTTGGAGTTGTAGACCAAGGCTCCACGGGAAATTCCGAAACCGGAACCATAATTGCTCAATTTGATGCGGGTGCACCCGCTAACTCTCTCCGAATAAGCAGCTCGGGGAATCTTGGTGTAGGAACAGCTACGCCTGTGTTGGATGTACACGCGAATACTAGTGACACCCCGGCGATTCGTCTTGAACAAAACAATGGGGGCGGCTTTACCGCGCAAACATGGGACATAGGAGCTAATGAAGCCAACTTCTTTGTCCGCGATGTTACGAGTGGATCGCGACTCTCGCTTCGCATTCGACCTGGTGCACCTACGAGCAGTCTTGATATTGCCGCAAGCGGCAACGTTGGAATCGGAACGGGGAGTCCAGCCTCGAAACTAACGGTCGAGTCGACGGCCGCAGACACGGTGGGTGAAACCTATCTTCGCGTCAGAAACACTGTCAGCTCTGCTGGCCTCCTGCTCGATCCTAACCAGGCTGGCGATGCAGATTGGCTGCTCATCGGTGGCTTTCCGAATTCTGGTGACTTCAGCGTCCGGGAGTTCGGGGTTGCAAATTATCTGACGGTTAAGAAAACCACCGGTCGGGTTGGCATTGGGACGGCTGCCCCGGATCAACTTCTGTCAGTCAACGGCGATGCGAGCAAGGCTGCCGGTGGCGGATCATGGCAGGCATTTTCGGATGTGCGCCTGAAGAACATTCAGGGACGCTTTAACCGCGGGCTCAACGCGGTAATGCAACTGCAGCCATTGCGTTTCGAGTACAAGCCAAACAACGCGCTAGGACTGCCATCACAACGTCAGCAGGTTGGGTTTTCAGCGCAGGCAGTGCAGGCCGTCATTCCGGAAGCTGTGAGCACGAATGACAACGGCTACATGATGGTCAATAACGATCCGATTCTGTGGACCATGCTCAATGCTATCAAGGAGCAGCAGAAGGAGATTGAACAATTGAAGACTGAAGTCCGGCGGTTGAAAGCTACTGCCCGCAAGCGGAGGTAGCCCTCGGTCCTTCGTGGTAATTGTAGGGGCGGCCCTCCGTGGCCGCCCCTTTCATTTGCCATTTGTCATTTCCCATTTCCCATTTGTCATTTGATTATTTGCCGTTCGCCATTTGCCGCCTGCCATTTACGATTTAACATTTACGATTTACCATTTACCCGTCACCGTGCTCCCGTAGCTCAGTTGCATAGAGCGTCCGCCTCCTAAGCGGAAGGTCGCGCGTTGGAATCGCGCCGGGGGCACCACTTCTGGTTGGTAATCTCAACCTAAACCTCGAGACGGGAGCGCCTCATCATGCGCCGAGAAATTGCCGACGTTATTGAGACTGTAAGACGCGCAAAGGATCGTGACAAAGCTTGCACGCTTCTAATTGGCGCCGGCTGCTCAGTTAAGGCCGGAATCCCAACCGCCAACGAATTCGTCGACATTATCCGACGCGAATTTCCGCGCGCATACGAGCGTGCAGCCGAGAAAACATACCCTCACGCTATGGCCCAATTGTCACTTGCGGACCGGCACCACCTGATCGGCAAATATATAAATGAAGCCAAATTAAACTGGGCGCATCTTGCTATAGCCCAATTGTTCAAGCATGGGTATGTGGATCGTGTCCTGACCGTCAATTTTGACCCGCTGGTAATGCGCGCCTGCGCACTCGTCGGCGTGTTTCCCGCTGTCTACGATTTTGCTGCTTCACAAAACTTCAAGCCAGATTTTATAGCTCGACAATCGGTGTTCTATCTTCATGGCCAACATACTGGTTTCGTAGTGTTAAATACTCGGGCGGAAGTTGAACGACTCTCAGAACACCTTGGCCCGGTGTTTACTGACTCAGTACGCGGTCATGTTTGGATCGTAGCCGGATACAGCGGCGAAAACGATCCGGTATTTGACCATCTCGCTAAAATCGAGCGATATGACAATAGCCTTTACTGGATCTGTTACAAGGACGACGCGCCTCAACAACATGTTCAAGAAAAATTGTTAACTGAGGGCAAGGATTGCTTTTGTATACAAGGATTCGATGCTGACGATTTCTTTGTCGGATTGGCTCAGCCTTGATTGCTTCCCACCTGATTTTGTTCAAACTCCGTTCACCCACCTCGAAAATTTATTAGAACCAGTATTGCCATACTCACTGCCCGGAAAGGACTCCAGTTTGGAGGCCATCCCGAAGAAATTGCTCAGCGATGCAATTGAGAAAATAGAAAAACCCGCGGCTCTGACTCTACAGGCGCGGGATTTGCTCTTGAAAGGGGACTTTCAATCAGTAATTGCGATGGAAGGCGAATTGAATACAGCGCCGACAACTGAGCTAGCCGACGTAATCGCCTGGGGGTATGTATCCGCCGGAAATGAAGCTATTTCAGAAGTGGATACGAAGAGCGGGGAAGAAGCGGATCGCCTATGGGCGCAAGCCGGGGAGAAGTATGAAGCGGCGCTGAAAATCAAACCCGACAAAGACGATGCGCTCTACAATTGGGGTATTGCGTTAGCTAAGCAGGCGCGCACCAAGAGCGGTG
>DATEDU010000167.1:0-5531 GCA_035281525.1 Pyrinomonadaceae bacterium
CTCGTCTACGCAAAACCTACAAATCCCACCAACGCGAGTTGGTGGATCGTTCATTTAAGCTTGACAAGAGGCCGCAAGTGAAAAATCCACCAACTCACGTTGATGGGATTCTTAGCAGACGCGATTGCAGGTAGGTAGTAACTAAAGGTATCCACCCACTGCCGTGGGTGGGATTTAGGACTTTTGTGCAAGCCTCGTGGGGTCCTGAATCGGTCGCCGTCGTGCGAGAGCTTATCTCAATCGACTCGAAGGAGTGTGATCCATCATGTTCGACCCAGCCAACAAAGCAACGTCTTCAACAAGTAAATCGCGACAACTGCCCACCGTCGCAACAGGACTGCCGCAGTGGACGAGCCGCGATGAATACTCTTTCGATCCAGCGCAAAAACGGCTGGCCCTTGTTTACACACCCTGGGCGCGTATCACCAGCGGCGCTATCGGTCTCAGTATCCTGAAGCGTTGTGCAGTTCAGCTCGGCTACCCGACCGACGTCCACTACCTGACAATCAAACTCGCGGAACGCGTGGGCTTGGACACCTACGACAACGTCTCACGCAATTCGGCGCTGGGCGCTGAATGGTTCTTCTCACGCCTTCTGTTCGGAGATGCCGGACTCGGTCTACTGAAGAACGAGTGGCACGACCTGGCGCTTACCGAGGATGGACAGATGCTTGCTGATGAACTTGTTCAATTAACGGGTGGCGTGGACCAGTGCAAACGACTCGTCGAGACTGTCATTCCTCAATTTGTTGAAGATGTATTGGTGCAGATTCCCTGGGACAAATACGATTTTATTGGATTCTCCGTCACCTATTCACAGTCTATGGCGGCCCTGCTGCTGGCGAAGAGACTTCGAGAGCTCTACCCGGAAAAAATCTTTGCGATGGGTGGATCGAGCGTCGACGACGAGATGGGTTTCGAGATTTTGAAGGCTTGCAATTGGATCGACTACGTCGTTCATGGCGAGGCTGAGAATGTTTTTCCGCAACTGCTGCACAATGTGTTTTCGGGTAACCGCTTCGACCCGATTCCCGGAGTGTCGTTCCGGAATAATGGCAACGTGACCGCGGGCTATCAAACAGCGCGGCCCATAGAAGACACCAACCAGTGTCCTGTCCCGGACTATTCGGATTACATGGCTGAGGTTCATCGCGTAGGGCTGGACAAAAGCTTCAAGATCCGGCTTCAGTTTGAATCAGCTCGCGGCTGCTGGTGGGGAGCCAAGCATCACTGCACTTTTTGTGGGTTGAACAGAAACATTATTGCCTTCCGAAAGAAGGAGCCCGAGCGCGTTTACGATGAGATCATGTTCATCGCCAAACAGTATCGTTGCATGAACCTCTACGCAGTCGACTTCATCATGGATCCCGACTACTTCAACAACCTGTTGCCGAGGCTCGCCGATGCTAATTTGGATCTGTCCCTCTTCTACGAGATCAAGGCCAACTTAACTCGGGAGCAAGTGCGCAAACTGGCGCGGGCGGGGATAACAACAATCCAGCCGGGAATCGAGAGCTTCAGCACCGACATTCTGAAGTTAATGCGCAAAGGTGTGACAGGGATTCAGAATGTGCAATTGCTTAAGTGGTGCGCCGAGGAAGGTATTGATGCTCGCTACAATCTGCTATTCGGCTTCCCCGGTGAGCAAGCGGAACAATACAGCGTCTATCCGAAGTTAATGCCATCGCTGGTCCACCTCCAGGCTCCGGGCGCAGTTAACCCGGTGCTGTTCGAGCGATTCAGTCCGTATGACTTCGAACGAGAGAAGTTGGGTGTCACGCTGAAACCAAATCCGTTCTACAGACTCTTGTATCCGGAGGGTTCGGTTGATTTCGACCGGCTGGCCTACTTCTTCGAAGGCTATTGGGACAAAAACGGCTCAGAGCCTGCGGTCTATAGCCAGCCAGTCAAAGAGCTCACCGCGCGTTGGAAGAGGCTGCGCGCACAAAAATCCGTCTGTTTCTTCTATGAAAAAGGGCCGGATTTTCTGGTTCTTTATGACAATCGTCCGTTTGGGTCTGATGAGTCGCTGCAACTACGTCGCATCAAGTTAAATAGGATACAGTCACTCATCTACACCTACTGTGACGAGCGCCGTTCTTTCGCCAGTATTTTGAAAATGTTAGAATCCCACGTCAAAGAGGCTGCTCACAAAGAAGCCATTGAAGGCCTGCTCTCACAATTTGTGAATAAGAGACTAATGATGCAGGAAGGAGATCAGTACCTTTCCCTCGCCGTCCGACATACTTCGGCTTATGAAGCAAATTTCTACTCTGCTCGCAGGGAGGCAACCAACGGTTACGGGACCGATGATTAGCGGCCCTGACTTCAGATTGGGAGAGTTCTGATTTAGTTATTGTGGCGCGGTTTCGGGTTAGATCGCAGGGCAGTCAGAACCACCGCTGGCGCGAGGATCGGCGGGCTATCCTGGAGTTTAATCGCTCGCTAAGTTTGATCGTCGATGCCGACGCACTAATGGCGTCGATCGCCGCTCGCCTCAAGGAACTGTTCGGCGCCGATCGACTTCTCCTCCTTCGTTCTATTTCCGACAACAGCATCTTCACTGTGGCCTTCAGCTCCGGTTATGAGCCCGCCGACCATAAGAAAGTCCAACTAACGCAAAACGATCGTCTTGCGAAGTGGTTGCAAACGAACGAAAGAGTGCTCGCGCTCGATCAGGACGAAGGAGTCCTCGAATATCTGAGCGCAGCGGAGAGTCAGATGTTGCAAGGTCTCGATGTGCGCGTGTGCGCGCCACTCGTGGCCTTGAACCGATTGAATGGCATTATCTTTCTGTCCTCGACTCGGTCGCATTGGTGTTTAAGTAAAGAAGATCTCAGCTTGTTGCAGATGCTCACCAGTTTAGCGAGCATTGCTTTTGAAAACGCCTATTTATACCAGGAGCAGCGCGACCGTCTGCGACGACTTTATCGTACGGAACGACTGGCGACGGCGGGTGAACTGGCGGCATCGGTCGCTCACGAAATACGCAACCCACTAACGTCGATTCGATCGACAGTTCAGTATCTCGGGTCTAACTATCCGGAAGGCGATCCGAAACGATCATTGGCCCACGGGATTCTCGCGGAGGTCGATCGTATTAATCAGACGCTCGAGGGACTGCTTAATCTGACGCGCCGCAAGGTACTCACTTTTGAGAGATTGTCGCTCGGTAAATTACTTGAAGAGTCGCTATTACTAGTCAGGACCAAAGCGCATAGTCAATCAGTTAACCTTCTTTACGATTCAGTCTCGCCGGACATTTACGTGACCGGCGATGCCCAGCATCTTAAACAGGTGTTCCTCAACCTTATGCTCAACGCGCTTCAGGCAATGGAGAAGGGTGGCACGCTCGCCGTGAACACGACGTTCAAACAGCCGGCCGCTTCGAAGAACGAACCAACTCGGGTACAAGTCGCGATTTTGGACACAGGCTGCGGCATACCTCCGGACCGGCTCGAAAAGATTTTCGATCCTTTCTTTACCACCAGACACGGCGGGACGGGCCTCGGCCTCACGATTTCGTATAACATCGCCAGACAGCATGGGGGTGAACTCGAGGTCTATAGCGAGGAAGGTAAGGGAACGCGCGTCGAACTCCGACTGCCGGCTTTACTGAATGGCACTTGATCGTGGGTTTTGCAGGTTTGTGTTATGTCGAAGGTGCTCATCGTCGATGACGAACAACAGATTCGCAGCATTCTCGCCTTGATACTCAGAGAGCGGGGCTTTGAAGTTGCGGAAGCCGAATCGGGCGATGAGGCGCTGCGTATCACTGACTCCATTCAACCTGACATAGTTCTGCTCGACATCAACCTCCCGGGAACCAATGGTCTCGAGACGCTGCGCCAGTTGCTGGCTAAGAACAACAAGCTGACCGTCATAATGATGACGGCTTACGCCACGATCCGTTCTGCCGTGGAGGCAATTCGCGAAGGTGCTTTCGACTATCTCACCAAACCTTTTGATAACGACGAACTGCTGCTAACTATCGACCGTGCGTTAGCATTGCACCGGCTGTCCAATGAAGTTGAAGAACTACGCGCCGAACTTTCCACGCGATACGGCTTCAATGAAATAGTCGGCATTAGCCCTCGTCTGCAAGGCGTGTTTCGCACCATTACAAAAGTGGCGGCGGTGGACGCGACGGTTTTAATCGAAGGCGAATCCGGCACTGGAAAAGAGTTGGTTGCACGCGCAATTCATCGTCGCAGCCACCGGGCGGGCAAGCCGTTTGTAGCTGTGAACTGCGGTGCGATTCCCCCGACGCTCTTCGAGGCCGAATTTTTCGGCCACCAGCGCGGCGCTTTCACTGATGCACATGAAGCTCGCAGCGGACGCTTTGAACAGGCACAAGGCGGCACGCTCTTTCTCGATGAGATCAGCGATCTTTCGCTTGAAGCGCAGGTAAAGTTGTTGCGCGCGTTACAAGAACGGGAGGTCACCAGGCTGGGATCCCACACTCCCATCAAGGTCGATGTACGCGTCGTCACTGCTACCAACAAAGATCTGAAAGCAGCAGTTGAAAGTGGTGCGTTCCGGCAGGATCTTTACTGGCGTCTGAACGTCGTAAAGATAACTTTGCCCAGTCTACGGGAGCGCAGTGAAGACGTACCTTTGATCGTCGACCACTTGTTAGCTCGCTTTAGTAATGAGCTTGGAGTAACCGCGCGCGCAATCTCGCCTGAAGCCCTCCGGCTGTTACAGTCGTACCAGTGGCCTGGTAATATTCGCGAACTCGAAAATACTCTCTGTAGCGCAATGATAATGTGCGACGGCAAGGTCATTAAGCCGAGCGATCTGCCGCCGCGCATACGCGGTGAAAAAGAGGTTGCCGGCAATGGCACGGGCGAGTTGGACCGTTCAACTCTGGCCGGTGCGGTCCGGGATGTGACCGAGAACATAGAGAAGATGTTGATTACGTCTCGACTCGCCGAGATGAACTACAACCGTACCGCGACCGCCGACTCTCTCGGTATCAGCCGCAAGACTCTCTTCAATAAAATGCGCCAGTACGGGCTGGGACCGATTGAGCCGGATGAACTTTTCTAGCTCCGTCCGGCTGCGGCTTGCACAAAAACCACTCACGCGAGTGAGTGGATCGTTAGTTTCAACCTAGCTCCTCGCCTGCGCAAACCGTATAAATCCCATCAACGTGAGTTGGTGGATTGTTCATTTATTTTGGAAAGAGGCCGCAGTTGAAAAATCCATCAACTGACGTTGATGGGATTTCTTAGCAGACGTGCTTGCTACGTAGGTAGTAACTGAAGGTATCCACCCACTGCCGTGGGTGGCTTTTGTGCAAGCGGCTGGGGAATCCTTTACTCAGACTGGGTAAACCTTTTCCCATTCTCCGAGCGCGATTCCTATCTTGCCGCGTAAATACCCTCCAGATCGGGTGGAATACCGGTTGCTCATACTCAATTAAAATTGGCGACGCCCAATTGTGCCTCGCGTTGAAATCCGGCGCCGTAAGACCTGAGAATGAGTGGACCATTAGAACAGCGAGTACTGAAGACGCTGCTGATCTT
>DATEDU010000168.1:0-15530 GCA_035281525.1 Pyrinomonadaceae bacterium
CGGAAGGTGGTTGCCGTTTCCGGCGTGACCAAGGCGGCGCCTTCGACAATGTTGATGGTCGCTCCAACCTCGCCGACTTCCATCCTGTCTTCAAGTGTGCGCGGTACGCTTGCCTCCACATCTACGCGATCTCGCACGAGCTTCTTAAAACCCGACATTTCGTAAGAAACCTCGTACGTTCCAACGGGAAGCGCCGGCATGGTCCATCGACCTTCCTCATTTGTATTCAGAGTGCGAGTCGCGCCGGTCGCTAGGTTTTTCACAGTGACAACTACGCCGGGCAGGCTCGCTCCGTTAGGATCCTGAACGACGCCTGACAAGGATCCGGACGGGCCCGACTGACCGAAAACAATTGGTACCGATAAGAAAACGGTTGCAATTAAAAGTGCGAATTGCGCGAGATGTCGTTGTCGCGCGAGGGCGTTCCGATTCATATCAATTCTCCTGTGGATGCTTGAGAAGTTCTGCGTATAAAGGTGATCGTCCATTTCGCAAATGGAAATGTGAACAGTGATTTCTTCGGAGTTTTTCTTTGAGTGCAAGTGCGGACTCTAAACGCGTGAGGTTAAGGTGCTGTGAATTGCGCCTTAAATATTTGTTAATGCGAGTAGAATTTGAGAGCCCGCGATAGCGGGCGAAGGCATAAAGCCTAAGGCGTGAGCCCTAGGACCATCACGCACAAATTACGAAGCCCGCGATAGCGGGCGATGACCGAAAACAAAATGCTGCCGCCCGTTTCACGGGCTTGGCGATCTTTACGTGCTGATCTCCTGGGGCTTACGCCCCAGGCTTTATGCTGACGTCCGCTTCGCGGACTTAGTTTTATTAACACGGATGTAACATCAGTGTAACAGCGCTCGTGTAGGCTGCCATATCTTCCGAAAGCACTTCTTAAGTATCCGATTTTGAGCGTATATCGGTAACCCCTATGTCCATTTCCCACGAAGTTAGCAGTGAAATTGCTGCCGCCCTGTTTACCTCAAAAGAAAGATCGCCACGGGAATTAAAGGATCTTAAAGAGATGCTTTTTAAGGTTCATTCAACACTCGAGGAACTGCGCAAAAAAGGGCACACAGACCGATTGTCTTCTTTACGGGAGCCTGTGAGGTCAGAACCAGCCGCCAAATCAGCTAAACAATAGACGCTACCGTAACGAGGCAATTTGATTCGTTTCAGGTAGGCCACCGACTCGAGTCGCATCCCAAACAAGCCAGTAACGCTTCTTCTTACCACGTTCGCCGGGTTGATGATCGAACGCGAGGCGGGCGAGCCGGTTGTTGAAAAGACTGTCTTTCGAAGCCGGTAGAAATGTAAAGAAGTATTCAGAGCGGAGCGGAAGATTACACTCCTGCCGCATTCGGTTGATATTAATCTCACACTCGCCCAGCTCCGCGTTAAGAGTAGCGTCTACACTGTCGTTAACGATGTGATCCAATTCGTGCAGCAACACCCAGCCTGCGTTGAAAGCCTCTAACGCCTGCGCGTCGCCGAAAACGTAGTCGAAGTCTGCAAAATCGATCTGAACCACAAATGCGACAGGGTTATCCGTCGAATCTTTCAACCATTTGCCGGGAACCACACGAGAGAACGCAATGTCTGAACGCTTGCTCGCATCCTCGAGCGCAATAAAGGTGGTCCCTGAGAGTGCTGTTTTGACGAGCTCTCTCGCGCCATGCGAACCGCGAGAGGGATTCGCGTTTCCAACACGCAGTCGGCCATCTTCAATATCGAGGTCACTCCAGCCGGTAATCTTACGCAGCTGATGGACCAAGGTGTCACGGTGGGCCTGAGATAGATCCTCGCGACAAGCGACGTTTGTATTGTTGTTCTGGGCGAAGAGATCAGTTTGCGAAAACAGAATGAGAGCGGCGAGCCATATCACTCGAACAATTTGAGAGCAAAGTATCCCGCGTAGCCTGGGTAGCAACATGAGCTTTCTCCCAGAACTGGACCGGCGAAGATATGTGCAAGCGTCGGTTCAGGCAATCGAAGCGCCTTTTGGGGGCGGCGCAGTGCGCCCATGTTACCAAAATGTTAACTGGGTTGTGGAAATTATTTTGAGAGATTTGCCGGGTTGAACGCGGTCTGAATTACAAATGAACGGAAGCGTTGTGGCTTTGCCACCGGATGCAAGCCCGCGATAGCGGGCGAAGGCATAAAGCCTAGGGCGTGAGCCCTAGGACCAAGAGCAATCAAAAATTGCAAGCCCGCGACAGCGGGCGACAGAACATGCAAAGGCGATCGCCCGTTTCACGGGCTTGCCGATCGTTACACGTTGATCCCTGGGGCTTACGCCCCAGGCTTTATGCCGACGTCCGCTTCGCGGACTTTACGACGTACCACTCCGCGTACTTCGCAACAAGAGATACGAACGTCAATCCTCTATCTCTTTAGGCCTGACTAACCAGTCAAGCCTTCCCTTTTTCTCCAGGGTCTTCCGCCACTTCGTCGTGCCGAAAACGATCTTCGCCAGGTTTGCGGTAGTCATCCTTTCCTGCTGTCCAGTAACAACCTGAATCAGTTCTTCCAAACCAGGATTGTGGCCCACTAGCAACACTGAATCTTTATCGTCCTCGATCTGTGAAACTACTTCGAGCAACCGAACTGGTCCAGCCTCGTAGATTCGTTGATCGTAGCGCAGCTCAACCTTAAGCTTCGCCGCCTTGAGCACAAGCTCAATAGTCTCGCGAGCCCTCACGGCCGGCGAGCTCAGTACCAGATCAAGTCCGATCTCCTGCTTTCGAATGTATTCGCCCATTAACTCGGCAGCCTTCCGGCCGCGCCCATTTAAGGGCCGCTCAAAGTCCTGCAGCGTCGAGTCTTTCCAACTCGACTTGGCATGTCGAAGCACGAATAGTATTTTCATGTTTGGGCCACCCAGCGGTGTTACACAGTCATTTACATTCCTGTAACACGGCTGTTTGATAGTAACTACAATGATTTCTTACGGTAACCATCGCTTCCCAGGTAGTTTATTCGTCGTGGAAGGCACCGACGGCAGCGGTAAGTCCACCCAAATCGCGCTGCTGTACCAATGGCTAAAGGCAGAAGGTTATCCGGTCTTTTATTCGGAATGGAACTCGTCACCGTTGGTAAAGGATACGACGAAACGGGCCAAGAAACGACACCTATTCACTCCCGCGACCTTTTCGTTATTGCATGCAACCGACTTTGCCGACCGAACGGAACGCGACATTATTCCGCCGCTAAAGGCCGGCGCCATCGTGCTTGCCGACCGTTATATCTACACCGCTTTTGCACGTGATGTCGCGCGCGGATGCGATCGCGAATGGGTGCGCGAAATTTACAAGTTTGCGGTCAAGCCCACGGTTAGATTTTTCTTCCGGGCTCCGCTCGATGTGGCAATTGAACGCATCATTTCAGCCCGACCACGTTTGAAATATTATGAAGCGGGAATGGATATGGAGTGGTCAGACGATGCCGAGGACAGCTTCAAAATCTTTCAGGGTAAGATTCTGGGAGAGTACGATCGGATGGTTGACGAGTTTGGACTCACAGTCATCGATGCCACTCGATCTATTGAAGCCCAACAACGAGAAATGCGAACGATTATCACGCGGCACCTAAAGAAAAGGCGGTTCAAAACTCCTTGAAGAACAAACTATTCTACGGAACGCCGTTACCTGGAGTTGAAGAGGAAAAGTACGGCGGCAAGTTGATTGTCATCGAAGGAACTGACGGCGTCGGGCGATCTACGCACATTGAAATTCTGCGCACCTGGTTGGAATCAAGAGGCCATGCAGTACTCGATACGGGAATGACGAGATCTGTTCTGGCAGGGCGTGGAATCAAGGAAGCAAAGACTGGGCACACGTTGGGCCGTCTGACGATGCAGCTGTATTACGCAACAGACTTTATCGATCGATTGGAAAATGAAATGCTGCCGGCTTTAAGAGCCGGCTTCATCGTTCTGACTGATCGCTACATCTATTCTGCAATCGCACGAGCGGAAGTGCGTGGCATCGACTCGAGTTGGGTACGTTCGATATACGGCATGTCGCTCATACCCGATGCGGTATTTTATTTGAGAATTCAGTCAGCCCAGGAGCTGGTGGAACGCGTGCTGGCTTCGGGACGAGGTTTTGATTACTGGGAATCTGGAATGGACATGCATTTGGGCGAAGATTTTTACGACAGCTTCATCGAATATCAGACGCGCATGCTTAAAGTCTTTGACCGCATGAGCCTTGAATATGGATTTCACGTCATGAATGCCTCACGATCGGTTCGCAGCGTGGCCGCCGACCTCCGACGTGCAGTAGCCAAAGTGATCGATCAACCTCCTGCTCTTCCAGAAGACGCGCTAGCGCTTCCACCACGGATCGTGCCCCCTGGTGAATCACAACAGAAAGTAACCTCAATCTTCAGCTCCAAGAAAGCCGAGAAAACAGCAGGTCATTGAAGCTCGCCGCCATAGATATCGGATCCAATTCGATTAAGCTTGCTGTCGTCGATGCAACAGCCAGTGAATCTTTTGCAGTTCTCACAAGAGAAAAAGACGTCGTGCGGCTGGGTCACGAGACGCTTCGAAAAGGCCATCTCAAACCCTCGGCAATTCAACGCGCGGTCGAATGCATTAAGCGCTATCGCTCTATAGCTGAAGCACGCGGAGCGGAAACCATTGTCGCAACTGCCACCGCTTCCGTTCGCGAGGCAAACAATCGGCGAGAATTCATCAGAGAGGTTGAGAAGCAAACCGGTATTCGAGTGGAGATTCTGTCGGGTATCGAGGAGGCGAGGCTCATCGGACTCGCGGCTTCGCGCGGTTGCTCGTTGCGCGGTGCAACCAGCATCAACATCGATATCGGCGGAGGCTCTACCGAAATCTCTGTATTCCGAGATGGAATGCCGCTCTCGTTGTTCTCAGTCAAAATCGGAGCTGTGGTTATGACGGAGCGTTTCATCCTTTCCGATCCTCCGAAGACGAAGGAGGTCAATAACCTCAGAAGCGAAATACGCGCGGCGTGCGAACGCCCTGCCCGGGAGTTACGAGGCCAAAAATGGCAACAGGCGACGGGAACTTCCGGGACGATTCTCGCCGTCGGAGCTGCGTTGCGCGCGGTCTCGACCAGCGAAGAAGAGAGAAAGACTCAAGCAGCGCAACCTGCTGAAGCAGACATAGGTTTTGGTGAACTCGCGCGGCTAAACGAGTCGCTCGCCGGCATGAATGTGCAGGAACGACGCAAGGTGCCGGGTATTAGTTCGCAGAGATCCGAGATCGTTGTTGCGGGCGCACAAATACTCGAAGGTGCGATGCGCGCGTTGGGCATCAACTTGCTGCGAACATGCGACTGGGCGTTGCGGGAAGGTGTGATAATCGATCTGCTGCGGGAGATGGAATCAGAATCGCGCCCGCCGCTGCCCGACTTTTCTGATCCTAAACTGCTGGGCGTTCATGGCGTCGGGAAGCGTTTTGGATATGAAGAGGCTCACGCGCAGCAAGTGGCCAGACTGGCTGAGTCGATCTTTGACGGGCTCGCCGAAACCGAAAATTTCACGCGTCATGAGCGCATGCTGATGTCAGCTGCAGCTTTGCTTCACGATGTGGGTTATCACATCGCTCACGAAAGCCATCACAAGCATTCGCTTTATCTAATCGTGAACTCTGAGTTGACTGGATTCTCTGAAGCCGAGCGCGCGGTAATTGCCAACATCGCGCGTTACCACCGCGGCTCGCCGCCCAGAGAACGGCATCCTGAATACGCCGCGCTGAACCCGGCTGATCGAGACATCGTTTGCCGCCTTGGAGCTATCGTGCGCATTGCCGATGCACTGGACCGCAGTCACGAGTGTCGGGTGAACAATCTGTCGTGCAGCCGAAACGGAGACACTATCAAAATCGAGATCGGTGGCGCTGCAAATTTTGAGAACGAGTTGCAGGAGGCTGAACGGAAGCGCGAGATGTTTGAGGAAGCCTTCAACTGCAATTTGTCGCTGACCACGCGACGAGCAAGAAGCAGTGATAAGAGATAAGTGATGAGTGATAAGTGATAAGGTGTCGGGTATCGGGTGCCTGGTGCAAGATCCGCTGCACCCGACATCTGACTGACATCTGACATCTGACACCTGACACCCGACACCTTATCACTTATTACTTATCACTTATTACTTATTACTTATCACTTATCACTTCTAAGAATGGCAAAGGCTAAACACATCGCGGGAATTGAATGTGACGCACCTGCGGCAGAAGGAATTCAGCTCGTCCTGACTGGACGTTTAAAAGAGATGTGCGCGTTTAGAAAGAAAGCTCTTGATTGGAGTGATCCGGAAGGCGTGCATGACATGCGCGTCGCCTCACGACGATTGCGCAGCGCTTTGCGAGACTTCTCGCCGTATCTTAAAAAACGCCCGATGAAGAAGTCGCTCGAGGAAATCAAAACTATCGCCGATGCGCTTGGTGTAGTGCGAGATGAAGACGTCGCGATATTAGCGCTCGAAAAGGTCATGCGACGAGCGCCCGCACAATTCAGTGAAGGAATAGAAGAAGTTGTCGCATTACGCCGGGCAAAGCGCGAGTTGTCACGCAAGGCGCTCGTGCAAGTGTTGCGGCATCGCACGATCGCAAAAGTGCAGTCGGATTTTGCGTCAGCTCTAAGTGAGGCCTTGAAACCAAGGTCTGCGCGGAGATCTCGCTCTGGCATTGGTCTGGCTAACTCAGTTAGTTATCGCCAGGTTGCGCGCGGCACGATTCTCAATCGCTTGAATGAAGTGGAACAGTTGAGCAGCAGTCTCTACCGGCCTCTAAAGGCTACACCGCTACACAAAATGCGCATTGCGGCTAAGCGGCTGCGCTATGCGCTTGAGCTCTTTGACGAGTGTTGGGCGCCTCGGTTAAAGCCGTTCGCTAAACAAGTAGCGACGCTGCAAACGGCGTTGGGCGAGCTTCATGATTGCGATGTATGGATTGTCGATTTCGGCGAGCGTCTCGCCATAGAGAACGCGACGCGCACCGAAGCATGGCTTTGGTTACTCGCGCATTTTGTGAGGCTCCGTACGCGGTATTTTCATGACGCTTTGATGCGCTGGCGCGACTGGGAGGCACAGGCGTCGAGCAAGGAGTTATGTAGCATCGTTGATGTAGGAACGGCAGTGACGGTCGTGACGACTGGCGAAGCGAGCATCGCCACCACCGAGACGCACGGAGAAATTCAAGCCGCGGATTCCGCGGATACACGCGGATAATCAGCCACAGATTTACACTGATCAGCACAGATCAGATCATTTGACATTTGTCATTGGACATTTGCCATTTGTCATTTATGAGGAAGTGACCGAAGCATGAAATGGGTTGGATTATTTAATGCCGAGTCCAAACCGGAAAGCGATGGCTGCCTTCTGAAATGACAAATGTCCAATGACAAATGTCAAATGATCCGTTCATCTGTGGCCGTTTTTGCTTGATCCGCGTTTATCCGCGTAATCCGCGGCTAACTTCTTTGGATTAAAAAACCCCGGCGGGTCGGCAATCCGCCGGGGCACCGAAAGCAAAGGAGCGATTATTAGGCCGCAACACATCCGGCAGAGAATCCGAACGTGTCAGGTGTTGCTGGCGGGAACACCCATTACAGATGGATCAGCTTGCCTCCCTATGCTGCTGCAGTAAGCCCCGGTGCGGCAGCGAACGTTGCTGCTACATTAAGCTCCGATGCGGCAGCAAACTAGCGAGCGGATCAACGAAGGGTCAACGGGTCCTTTGACGCAATCGCCTAACACAACCACCGGTAATGAATATCTGGCGGGCATTCTTATAGACGCTTGCTAACTGCCCGTTACGAGCAAATTAAATCTTAGTTAAGAAGCCTGCGAAGCGGAGTAAGCAGTTTTGGGGTGAGTTTTGCGGAACGGTTTGGGTTTTTGCGTCGTACCTTGCTATGAATCAGGTGATAAGTGATAAGAGATAAGTGATGAGGTACGAACAAGTCTTATCCTTATCACTTATCACTCATCACTTATGACTATCGGGAGACATATGGCCACCGAATATCTAACCGGCAGCATGGCGTTAAGCGATCACGACTTGACGATCGCAATACCTGGTGACGTCGAAACCGTGCGACGTCGTATGGTTGAAGCAATCCAACACTTGGGCTACAAAGTTCTCTCCGAGCAACCCATCAACGCAAAACGCTCTGCAAAAGGCTCAGCACGTTGGGACTGTTCGCTGAATGTCCTGGACTATCCCACCACGCTCATGGTCTCTTTGAAACAAATGAACAACGTTGCCGTGGTTGCCACGTTTAACTTTGAAGTGAAGAGTTACATGTGCATGACTAAAGGCGACCGGCAAACGTTAGCCCGTGAAGCAGAGGCGATCGCGGCCCTGGCGGCCGAGCGCACGGCGATCTCAGCCTGCCCTGCATGCGGCGTCCAGATCACGGATGATTCTCACTTTTGCCGCCGGTGCGGAGCCCCACTGATTCTGGAGCTTGCGGAACTCGAAGTTCTGCGACTGACAAAAGAAACACGAGCGAGCTATCACAACATCATTATCGGTGTACTAGGTCTGCTTTGTGCATTACTTGTTCTCTTGCCGTTGTTGTTCGTCGAGGGTCCGACTCCGAAGCTCTTCAAGGCGCTGGGATTCATCAGTTTATTCTTCGGCGGCTTCGGCATCCTCGGACTGCTTCAGGGAGTTTGGCAATTACACTACGCACTTAATCCGAAGACCTCTAAGAAAGCCGGCAAGAGACCTCGTCCCGCTTTCGCTGCTCAGCCGACGGCAGCTTTACCTCCGCGTCCTGTTCAGGGATCGATAACTGAGGGCACGACTGAATTGTTATTTGCCGGCGATCGCCGCGCGCCTGAGGCGATTCCACGCAAACCCGCGGACACCTCCGACATAGACGAAGAGCACTTGATGTAGCTCAGTGCGGCCGCGACCGGCGCTTGAGCCCTTGATGTTGATAGGTGCCTGGCAATCTATCCGGCAGCTCGAGTTCGTCGTCTACGATGTCCTCGAGATGAACACGAGCCACACGTGAGTATCGCAGCAGAACCGGAAGCGGAGGCTCTGCATCTCCTAATTCGAACTCTGAAATCCTTCTGTAATCAATCAGCTCTTCGAAGCCGAGGCGTTTGAGCATTGCGGATTGAGACAAGCCGAGTGATTTTCGAATACGGAATAGCTTCTCAGACAGGCGTTCAGGCTTCAGACGCGGTTTTCTTCCCATCAGAAGCGGCCTCCTGACAGGAAAAAACTTGCGAAATACTTGCGTGGCTCCCTAAATAGGGATAGGCTGGCAGCGTACTCAAGACTCGCCGTGAGTATGAACCTCTCATACTCAACGGCGGTGCTCATCACTCGTTCGCGTCTGAGCTTGAGCTACGCATTAGCCGTTGCGGGTTTTCAAAGACAACTCAATATAAATTAGGCAAAGTTAAATGGGAAATAGAAGTGTCGAGTTGTTTGATGTGATCCTCGCAAGCCTTTACCGCGGCCGACGGCGATAGGCGGAGTTCCGCGAGAATGGAAGTCCTCCCACGATGTCACTTCCATCTTCGCGGAACTCCGCGGCGGGCTAATCTAAGCCGCGGATAACGCGGAAACACGCGGATAAAACGGCCAAGATCATTTGACATTTGTCATTGGACATTTGACATTTGTCATTTCAGAAGGCACGCCATCGCTTTCCGGTTTGGACTTCGCAATTCAATTTATCTAATCCACTCCATGATTCGATCAGTCTTCGTCATAAATGACAAATGGCAAATGTCCAATGACAAATGTCAAATGATCCGTGTCAATCTGTGGCCCGTCGTATCCGCGCAATCCGCGGCTAAATCTTTTATTTCAGTCTGTGAGTGATTCGAGAAACGCCGGCCTGACGACGAACCATATCGATCTGCGGTCATCTGCGGTTTGGTGAACTGCAGCTAATACAACCCGATCACCGATCATTGCCGCGGCTGGAAGTTGACTGTTGAGCTCTTCCGTCATCGAACTCGCGAGGACGCCCTTGGAGTCGAGCGAAGCCGTTACTACATTCGCTTCCGTTCCCTGCCCTCGTTGCCAAACTGCCAACGTCCTGTCGCTTTGTCGCAGGATGATTGGAGTTCCTTGCACCATACCTTCGGCAATCAGTTGCCGCGGCGAGAAGCTCTGACCGCCATTGCGCGATTCAGCGCGGTACACACCTTTTGGTCCAGCCTGACCGTCCGCGTACCACAACACTTGCAACGTTCCATTGCTTGACACGGACAGACTCGAACCCGATACGGGGCAGCCGGCCAACATCCATTTATCGTCACTAACGATCACGCGCGTTGACGCAGGCTCCCCACGCTCCGCTATAGCTGCGACTGCGATGTGGCGAAAGTTTCCCGGTAGCACCTGTCTCCAACTTGCATAGACGCGGCCGTTGGGTGCGACAGCGAGCGAAGTCTTGCAACAAGGACAAGCGTCACCGGCCACCTGTGTTTTTGAAGAGAAAGTTTTGCCGCCGTCTGTTGAGAAGGCCACAAACACGTTGCGATTCTCTTCCATGTGCTTATGTTTCTGCGTGGTAGTCTGAGATTTCTGATCTGAGATGCTCGATCTCCCATGGAATCTCAGATTTGAAATCTCATGAGATCTCAAATTTGAAATCTCGTGGGCAGGCTTTTTCCGATCTTCTAGCCAGGACACATAAATAGTTCCATCCGATCCAATCACTAACGAATGCATGCCGTGCGCACCAAGCGTCTCGTCGACATTAATTTTGACCGGCGGTTCAAATGTTTCGCCCTTATCTCTCGAAGCCGAAATATAAAGATCGGTTGCGTGTGACTCTTCGGGCACTCGTGCGGTCCATGCGACGTACAAAGTCCCATCGGAAGATACTCCGAGCGCTGGTGGGTCGCCTCGCCATGCAGTTGCTTCGCCTGAGTTTGGATTGACGCGAGTCGCGGGACTGGTGTACGCGCCGGAGATGTCGAAGTGCTCGACCATCACATTCGCTCGACCGTCGAAATGTTCAACCCACGCGACGTAGATCGAACCATCGGATGAAGTAGCGATTGCCGGCTCGGCCGCATCGACTCCAGCAGCTGAAACGAGCGCAGCCGCTGGCGGTCGTGAATGCGCCGGTCGCGCACACCCCGACATGGACCACACGAGAAATAGACATGAAATCCAGATCCGCATAAGAATCTATCCACAGATTACGCAGATTACACAGATAACCTTAAAAAGACGGTTAACTCGCCAATTCTAATATTGAATCTGGGTAATCTGTGTAATCTGTGGATCAAGAATTCTCAGAAGCTCAAACGCAAACCAAACTGCAGCTGGCGAGGATCAGCAGTGCCGGTTGGCTGGCCAAAACTCGGCAGCGGTGTCGCGCCAGTCCCAAACACATTATTAGGCAACTGCAGATTAGCTCGATTAAGCACGTTGAAACCTTCAACCAAAGTTTCCAATCGCCACCGCTCACTCAAACGAAAGCGCCGGCTTAAGCGCAAGTCCAGCGAAGCAAAGTCAAAACCTTTTCCGGAATTGCGAGCGACTCCAACAGGCCGATCATTCGCGTTCGTATCAAAGTTCCGATCAGTTCCCAGCACAACGTTGATCGGCGAACTCGAGCTGTAGCTGAATATGTAGCTCAACTGGAAGCCTTTCAAAGCGCGCCGGATCATGGAACTGGACTGTCCACTCGGAACTTCAAATATCCCACTTACGGCCAGCCGGTGCCGCTGATCGTTATCCGATAATCCGCGATCGTCACTTAAGTCAAAATTGTTCTGCGGCGAAAAGAAGAATGCGTTGCCGGCGTTGTCAATTGACTTGGAAAAAGTATACGCGACCCGAGCTCCAAACCAACGCTGAAAGCGACGATTAAGCGAGACCGTCAAGCCACTGTATGAAGACGCTCCCGAGCTTTCAAAGCGGCCGATATTCGCAAAGCGTGGATCAGGCCGCCCCAAATTCGGCACTTCCGCCGAAGCCGGAAATCGGGGCACGTTGATGTTGCGCGACAAGATTAAATGCAAACCGCGCGTGTGCAGGAAACCCACTGAGAGCGAAGTTGAAGGAGACAGCTCACGTTCAATTTGTAAACCGGCCTGCTGGCTGTACGCGTTCTTAATTTTGGCATCTATTGTCGTAATGCTTACCAGAACATTGGAAGGAAACTCTGTCAACGTGTTCGGGAAAACCGGCGCGCCGGGTTGCCCAAAAGCCAGCACGGCGACTTTGTATTTGGTACCGTCGCGCTGCAACGCATTCGAAGTAGCACGCAGCGGCAGACGCTCAAAGAAAATGCCGTAACTTGCGCGGATCACCGTCTTGCGATCTCCCGGCGCATACGCGATTCCCAGCCGCGGACCAAAGTTGTTTCCATCCGTGGTGATCGGATCCGGCAAGTATTGTGCGTCGTAACGTAAGCCTGCGTTTATAGTTAAGTCATGTCTCGGCCGCCATTCGTCCTGAATAAACAGTCCAATGTTCGGATTGGATTGAAATTGATCGACGGCGCCAAACGCTTGCTGAAAAGTCGTGTAGCGGTTAGCCAGAAAATTAGCCAGCGACGAAAAGGAGTAAACGCCCTGAATCGCTCCGGGAAATATGATGTTGACGCGGTTGTGCAGGTAGTCAACACCAAACTTCAGAGAATGTTCACCACGCTGGGTGGTTATCGTATCCACGACCTCGAATGTATCAAGGTCGCGTTCGGTGGGCGAAAAGGTAGCCGTGCCAAAGCTTGCTACTCCGGAGATGTTCACGCCGGGCCCAATCTCATCATTTACTGGCGCGCGCAACCGGCTGCGCGTGTACTGAAAACGCGCCTCGTTGATCGTCTTCGATGAAAGAGTCGTCACGTTGCTCAGCGCGAACGTCTGGTCTCGATTCTTCAGAGATGTGCCGCGGCTAATGGCGTTCAACCCGCCGACATTGCGCGCATTGATGCTGTCAATTTCATAAAGACTGTAACGCGCGGTCAATTGATTGGATTTACTGACTTGGTGATCCGCGCGCAAGAGAAAGTTAGTAGTGTTATAACCTGTGGGAACCACGCCGGTTGAGATTCGCGGTCCCTTGAAGCCCATAGCGTCAAGCCTGTTGTTTACGGCGGTGACATTGGTTGGAATGATTGTAATAACCGTGGCGTTGTGCAGTCTCGTCTGTTCGAAGTTAGTAAAGAAGAAGGTGCGTTTTCGTTTGATGGGTCCGGCAAAGCTCGCTCCATACTGTCCCTGAGTAAGCGGATCCTTGACCGGCGCGAGCGGGTTGCGTGCATCAAATCGCTGGTTACGCAGAAAGCCATAACCACCTCCATGAAAACTATTCGTGCCGGAATGCGTGATGATGTTGACGAAGCCACCTGAAGCGCGACCGAACTCGGCGATGCCGCCTGAAGTGATGACTTCGAATTCGCGCACGACTTCCTGGCTGTAGAACGTGCCGGGTAAATCTGCTGCATCGTCGTTTGCCGAAAGACCGTCCACTACAAATCCGTTATTAATAAAACGCTGCCCGGAGATCGAGATCCCCGTGCCAGGCACGGCGGAAGTCTCGGGGAAACGTTGATTGGCTATTGGATTGCCGCGCGTAACTCCGGGTGTTAAGGCCGCCAGGTCAAGGTAGTTTCGCCCGTTCAGAGGCAAGGAATCGATCTCGCGCGATAAGACGGTCTCGGCCAACTGTGTCCGGACGGTTTCGATTACCGGCAGGTCAGTCGTCACGTCCACGTTCTCCGCAATGCCGCCGACATTGAGCTTGATCGGTAAATCCACGGCTTGACCCAGGGTCAATGTCAGTTGCTTTAGGATTCGAGCAAAGCCCGCGGCTTCGATGCTGATCTCATAAGTTCCGACGGGTAAGTATAAGAAGCGAAACCTCCCGTCGCCATCGCTCGTGGTGCTTTGTTGCAAACCGGTAGCTATGTTGGTGGCGACGAGAGCGGCACCTTTGATAACGGCGCCGTTTGAGTCTTCGATTCGTCCGGAGAGCGTAGCCGAGGTAGTGGTTTGTTGAGCTTGTAATGCGGCGCATCCGAGAGCAAGCACGACTGCGCCGAGAGCGCAAACAAAAAATCTATTCTTGGATTGCATGATACCCCTGAATCCTTGCGGCTTTGCCGCTCTCCTAGCCCTTGTGCCGCCATCCTTGCGGCTTTGCCGCGCTCCTTTGCGGTAAGGCTTGGCCTTACCGGCCGATTCGCAATGTTCATGTTCGCGAGGCTAAGCCTCGCGTAGGGTCTTAAATTGGCCGCAGCCGGAAAGGCAAAGCCTTTCCGCACGGGAAGCGGCAGAGCCGCCGCCTCAAATCGGGGCTTAGCCACGCCTCACATCCGGCGGCAAAGCCGCAAGCATAGGCCTCACGGACTTTCGATCTCAGAACTGTTATTGAATGTGCTTCTTAGACGAGGAGTGCGGGAGGCGCTCGCGGAGGTGATTGTGACCATTTGAAGTTCGGCTCACGAACTGCCAAATGGTCACTCACGATGAGTCCAATAAGAGCTGTTGAGGGTGGCCTCACCGCTGAAGATTGTGCTGATTGCTCACGCGGGCGCGGACGGCGCGTGTAACTCACCGAGCACATGCCACATTCGTTAGGGCACGTGCTGCTGACCGCATGAAGTCTGGAGTCTCGAGTCAGGAGTCTGGAGTCAGAAGTTGAGCGTGGTCCACTGTCGGTGGTCTGATGGTCCATTGTGGGTCGGGGACCACTGACTCCTGACTCGAGACTCCGGACTCGAGACTCCGGACTGCAATGACTGGCGCCCCCAGCTCCACCTTTAACATTCGCAAATGCTTTATTCTTTGCCGTGCGCTCAGCAGTCAGATTGGCCTGAGGATCAATTTTGCCCGCCGCAAGCAACCCAGTGCTGCAAGACCCTGACTCATGACCCGCCTTGCCAACGCAACAAGCCTTCAACCCCGAATTCGCTGACGCCCGAATTAAAGGCAGCAAGACAGACAGCAACGACAGCAACACAACAGAAGCCATCAGAGCTCGTCCAATGGACATCGCCCACGATCGCGTCCCCTGCTGAATTCTATCTGCCTTCATGAACCAGTACTCAGGTGGCCTCGAACAGGTGCCGGAATTAGCGGTCTGAAGCGCGCTGCGTATTTTGCCTGGGCAGCGCGTTCATTCGGAATGGTTGGCCGTGACGGGATGCCTATAGCACTTTCCGACTGGCAGCAGTCCGGGCAGCACTCGTGGCTGCCCGCCTTGCTCAGGGGCGGCCACTGAGTGCCCCCCACAGTCTTGACCTACGAGGTCACCGAAGCTCCTGCTTCCGATTCACGCACGACTCCCCAAGTGGTCTTATGATTACCAGCGGGGCATGATGTGAACTTAGTTCCTCTCTTGAAGAACATTATGACCGCTTTGTGAGTGCCACACCTGTATGGACCACTCTTTGAAACTAGGCTGCCCGTACCGCCACTTGCAGTTAATGATGTCGACGACGTTTGAGTGCTCATGCTGGCTTCTCCTTCGATTTTATGCGTTGTTTTTCCCAGCAGTACCGGATTGGTCAGTACTGACAAAACTAATGAGAGTCCGACAAACTTTACTGTCA
>DATEDU010000169.1:0-3124 GCA_035281525.1 Pyrinomonadaceae bacterium
CTGATAACCTGATCCGCGATGATGTGGTGATGAAGTTGCAGATACGTGCCAACAAGGCTAGTTAAAACAAGCTGCGCGTCAGTGGTCAGTAGTCAGTGGTCAGACGGACCACTGACCACTGACAAATTTAAGATTCTCACTTAAACGAAAACGGACGAAATACTTTCAATCTTCCGCCGTGCTTTCGGCGTGAGTGACTCGAGCGTTTCGAGAACTCGCTCGTGTGTCATGCCGGTACCGAGATATGTCCAGCGGTTCGCCTGGAGCTGCTGCGGGCGAATCTGTTCCTTCTCGGTGTCGCTCAGGCGAACACCAATCGCACGCTCGAGGCTGTCGATATCAAACTCGACCTGCTGTTTCAGAGCGTCGTCGATGAAACCGCCAATCGCGAGATACTCATCGACCCCTTGCATGATCCCGTCTTCGTCGCGCCCTTGCGCCAACGCTTCAACCATCAGCGTGTCGAGCTTCGCGTGTTGCACCTCTTCGATCCAGTGATGTTTCAAGAGGCTCTTGAACTGCGGATCGAGTTGCTGGTTGTCTCTCACGCTCTCAACGTAGTGACGTTGGACCATCCACTCGATGTGCAGCGTTACAATCGCGACGCCGAGCGGATCGTGTTTCAGTATCTCCGCCGCGACCGCGTCAGGGGGACCAATTACCGGACAGTCGATGCCGAAACCTTCTTCAAATTCCTGGCGAAACCGTTTGAACAGTTGAATGTGCTTCGCTTCCTCGCCGGCAAAACTCAGCAACGCGCGCACGCGATAATCGTCGCCGGCAAGGTGTGACCTGGCATGGTCCAGAACAAAGGGTAGAATGAATTCCTCGACGAGACCGAAGATGCATAAATAAGCGTTACCCCTGATTTGATTCAGGATTCGTTTCTCGTCAGAGTTAAGAAAAGTCAGCGGTTCCACACGGGCCAACGACTCGGGCATGAATGGTTTATGAAAGTCGAGTCGCTTGTCGCCACCGATAATGTCCTCGATGCGCCAGTGGATCACTTCCGAGGCCGCCAACACTGATTGGTATGTGTATCTATCGAGCATTATGGAACACCTCCTTATTGGTTCCTCCTTGTAACGCGCGAAAGAGCGTGCTAATGGAGCAGGAGATGTGCGGTATTCTTATGCGAAATGACTGAAGATCTGTCCCGCTACCACCATCCGATCACCGACCTGTTCCCGGCAGACGACTTCGAGCGTTATCGACTGACCGAAGAGCAGATCGGGTTCTATGAGAAAAACGGTTACCTCTCGGGTGTCAAAGTGTTGAACGAGCAGCAACTTGACGCGTTGCGTGGTGAGTTGGCGGAACTGGTCGATCCGGCGCATCCGGGTCATGAACTGTTCTACGAATTCAATGCCAACGAATCCGCGGATCCGTCAAAGATACTATTTCACGCGCTCGGTGCGTGGCGTATCAAACCTGCGCTGCACGACTTGTTGTGGCATCCGGCGTTTGTCGTTCCGGCGGCGCAGTTGCTCGGCGGCGCCGTGCGTTTCTGGCACGATCAGATCTTCTACAAACCGGCGCGTCACGGTGGGGTCGTGATCTGGCACCAGGATTATTCGTATTGGACCAGGACCACGCCGGTGGCCCATATCTCATGTTGGATCGGACTCGACGATTCGACTCGCGCGAACGGGTGTGTTCATTACGTCCCCGGGAGTCACCGCTGGCCGTTGCTGCCGCGTGCCGATTTTGCGAATCAGATGGACGCGATCATCGATGCGCTCGCACCCGAGCAGCGCGCGGATTTCAAGCCCGTGCCGATTGAGCTGAAAGCAGGCGAGTGTTCGTTCCACCATTCGTTCATGGTCCATGGCTCGTACGCAAACGAAACCGCCGTCCCGCGTCGCGCCGTGGTGATCAACGCATTTCGAGATGGTGTGATTTCCGCGTCAGATGCGCCGTTGCTGGAGGGAGTTCCGGTTATTGCGTCAGGACAAAAGATCGAGGGACAATTTTTTCCGCTCTTATTGTTGTATTCTTGCGGAGTTTTCCAGAAGCCACAATCTGAAGCAGTCGTCGCAGTCGAAAGATATGATCGCTGTGAATCCAAGTAATCGGAAACTCTTGCGGTTTCCCTTTCGTGCCGTCGGAGCCGTCTTAATTGTCGCGATCGGATTCTTCGTGATACCGGCCAGCTTCAAGGCGACTGGCCAAGCTTCCAAACACGAAACGGATGCTGACTATTTAAGAGTCATGACTTTCAACATCCGGTACGACGAACCTCGTGACAATGAAAATGCCTGGCCGAATCGAAAAAAGTTTGTTGCTAGTATGATTCGCTTTCATCACGCAGACCTAGTTGGTGTGCAAGAAGCTCTTAAGCGTCAGTTAGATGATCTTGCCGTTCTCCTTCCGGAGTATTCCTGGGTGGGAGTCGGCCGCGCTGATGGCAAAGCTAGCGGAGAGTTTTCGGCGATCCTGTATCGCAAGAGTCGCTTTAAGAGTCTGGAAAGCTCAACGTTCTGGTTGTCGGAAACTCCAAACATCCCAAGCAAGGGATGGGACGCCTCGTACCCGCGGATCGTAACCTGGGTCAAGCTTAAAGATACGAAAACTGGCAAGGTCTTTTTCCACTTCAATACTCACTTTGATCATCGTGGAGTGCGGGCGAGGAAAGAAAGTGCGCGATTGTTGCTGGATCGTATTCGCCAGACAGTCGCGAATCTTCCTGTCGTCGTAACTGGTGACTTCAATTTCACCGAGTCCTCTGACGGCTACCAGCTTCTGACCGGCAAGAACTCGGAAACATCAATGAGCTCGGACTCAGCCCTCCGAGATACTCGATATGCCTCTCAGCATGACCACCATGGGCCAACGTCCACCTTCAACGAGTTCAAGGCTCTTGTTCCCGGGATGAAGATCGATTATGTGTTCGTGAAAGGAAGAATACGAGTAGTTCAACATGGAGCGCTGTCGGATACGTGGGATGGAAGGTTTCCTTCAGACCATTTACCGGTCCTGACGGAGATCGTAATTGAATAGTGCTTCGCGATGCGATCAAGGAGAGATCTGTATGAGGATTTTGAGACAGAAACGTCTATTGCCCATCATTGGTATTTTGATCTTCCTGTTTTCAGCTGTCGCCGCGCCGTCGCAGCAAAGTGAG
>DATEDU010000170.1:0-5244 GCA_035281525.1 Pyrinomonadaceae bacterium
CTTAGCATGACGACTCGCTTGCTGCGTGCGAACAGGATTCGCGACAGGGCGATCCTGGTTTACAGGCACGTACGTCAATGGTAGACGGCTTCCCTTACAAGGAAGAGGTTGGGGGTTCGAATCCCTCCGTGCCTACCAAGCCTTCAGTTTTGCGGAGTCGTAGTTCAGTTGGTTAGAACGCCGGCCTGTCACGTCGGAGGTCGCGGGTTCGAGTCCCGTCGGCTCCGCCACAATATTACGAAGATCGCTTGGAATTATTCCGGCACGCTAAGGTAGCGGGGTGAAGCCGACCAACGGTTTTCCGTAGAACGCATCTCACCACGCATTCCGATCCCAAATGCAATCACGCGATCACTTGCGAGCTGCTGTTCGTTGCGATGCCGTTTTCAAAACTTCCATCAGGCGCAACTGTAAACTTCAATGACTTTGCCAATTTATTAGCACGCAGTACTTTCACTTCATACTCTCCGGGATTCTCCACGAGAATAGATGTTTCCAACTTTGTCAGGGAAACACTGGCTGAAACAATCCCTTACTTTCATTTGGAAATGAGATTCCACCACCAGTGTCCGTACCTCCTGATTTGTCCTACCTACTGGAACCAAGTTGATACTTGCTCTTCTTATCAGAAAATGCGCCACGTTGGGGTCGTACAGACTTTCGATACATCGGCAAAGGTGGAAAGGATTTAACGATTGAAGAGCGCTGCGCGCTATGGCGTCTGTAATGCTGGGTGCTAACTTGATCGTGGCATGCGCCTGATTTCACGGCCCGAGATCCGTGCTACCTTCAACCTGGGCAACCGACAATGGCCCAAGTCTCGTCTATAAGGTGCGGATTTCGAATAGATCTCCTATGCCTAATTTCCCACTGCCTTTGATTACACTTCTACTCCTAACCAGTTGGACTGGTCTAGTTCAGGCCGCCGCCCCACCAGGCCAGAGCCAGGATCAGTTTCAAAAAGTGAAAGCGAAACTTGCGTCCGAGTCGGAAGCAGAACGCTGCCAGGCAATCATTGAACTCTCTGAGATCAACTCGGAACATTCCAGCCGGCTTCTGCTGAAGCAATTGAAAAAGAACCTCAGCGCCAGGCGCGGTTATTACATTAAGTACGACGCCGAGAGTACATCATTCGGCACGGTTTGGTCTTCCACTCGTTCTGAAAACGAATTACTGGCGACGGAACTCGGCAAGCGAAAGTACTTACCCGCGCTTCCTACCTTTCGGAAGATGCTTGAGTTGAACGAAAAGTGGGTAGGAGTCTCGAAGGAATGGATGGCCGCGAACATCTATCTCTTTTCGGGACGGCCGGTGGAGTACTCGCTGAACGGTGATGCCAGAGTTTATCCGGCGCCGGACAACTACAGCGAATTGATGCCTTCGCTTCGTTTGCCCGCGCCGGGTGAACTCGCCTGGGCCAACGATAGTCCCAATGATCGGTTCAGAGACATTGTCAGCATTCTCGGACAAGCTTCCGGTCCGCTCGATGACCATCCCTTATACAAGATACTCAGGGACGAAATTGGATACGAGAAACTGGTGGAAACGGTGAAGGGCAAAGATCCTCTTCTGCGGCCCTACGCAGCTGAGGCCCTGGGCATTCTTGGCGAGCACCGCACCGAGACCTTCGCTTTGCTTCTCACTGCCATCGGCGATCCTGATCCGCGTGTGCGCATGCGAAGTGTGCGAGGACTTAGCCGGATGTTGCCTTCCGGGACCGAGGCAGTTGAGTTTGCGTCAATCGTTCCAGCCTTAATAAAGGCATTGCACGATTCCGAAGCCGAGGTTCGCTATTTTTCCATTGCTCCGCTCGCCCGATACATACTGAGTCAGGTGGACGCGAACAAAGCAAGGGAGATAGTGGGCTTGATCATCTCAGCTCTGCACGATCGTTACGGAGCCGTACGCGCGGAAGCGGCCCACGTTCTTGGCTGGGTCGGGCCATTGACTGCTGCAGTCGTTCCCTCACTAATCCACTTGGCGGAAAGCTCGAAAGCGGACGATCGAGCGGCGGCCGTGAATAGTTTGGGCCAACTCCTGCATACCAGCACGTTTCAACAAGCGCCCGATCGCCAGCGAATGGAAGATCAGATTTGGCGGGCGTTCGTTCACGCCGCGCGTGACGGGGCCAGCAGCGTTCGCTATGAGCTTGCTGAAGTTCTGCCAGCCACGCAGCGGGCCGTCCCGATACTTATCAAGCTGACGCGTGATCCCTCGAGCGGAGTGCGTAGTAAAGCCGCCCGTACGCTCGGAGAATTTGAAGTCGACCGGCCGCGGATTACTTCCGCGCTGGCGGCGATGCTAAATGTTCCGGAGGAAGAGAATGAAGTAATTGAGTTCGCCTTGCGCGCCCTAAGGGAACTCGGCATTGAGGCGAGAGCCGCGGCGCCCCAGGTGAGAAAACTTTTGCGCAATCACCCCGAGCTGCACGATTCCGCGCTCGACACTCTCCAAAAGATCGGAGCCCCGCAAAAACCATAGCCGATTACACGTTTGTCCTTGAATTTGTTGGTCTTTCGCTTAATTCTGAGAAAGACAGGCCCGCTTGATTGTGGCAACTTTATGCGACTGCCAGCTCGTCCGGCGACACCACACCCTTTCGGACGGCTTTTCGAAAACGCCAATCCAAACTCTTCAGTTGATCAGCTGGCATTACGCTGACGGGATTACCAGAATTCAGGACTTCGAATGGATAGTTCGTGATCTGTGTTCCCGCACGTCGACAACTCATCGAGATCGATGTTAGCTGCTTGCAGTACTGAAGCCGAAATGCGCACCGCAGCACTTTTCGCACATTTCCTAACTTTCGTTCTTATGTTGGAAGACTGTCTAAGCTAAATCGTTTAGAACGGCCAGTCGGCGATGATCAGTTTTGGGGTTTTGGGAGTGATGATGCAGCCGCTGCAGGTCTCGAGGTGGATGTCCATGTTACGGATTACGTCCAGGGCTTGGAGAAGGTCGGGTGGGAGTTCGGTTCCCTTTCGCTGCATTGCGATCAAGGCGAGCGCTGCGTACATGCGTCCGCCGGGGCTGTAGCCCTTCAGTATGTTGCCTATCAGGTCTAATCGATTGGCGCCGATCAGTGTGTCGATGGCCCTTTTGCCCTGGGGCGTTGTGCCAGCGAAACCACACGGACCCGAGCCGATAACCGAATTGTTTCGCAGCGAGACTAACTCCTCGTACGCATCCTTGAGGTGTTGAGGTGCGGTCACGGGCTGTAACTCGCCGAGTTGTGTGCTGACGGCTGTCTTAAATCCCGCAATGACATCCGGGAATTCCCGCTCGTGAGAGAGACCGTATTTCCACTCCGTGAATTCCAGGTCGCTACTGCGTTTCCATGCGTCGGTAAGGACGCTACTTACTTTGGACCAACTGGAGCAGTCGAGAGAGATCTCGTATCGTCCGATCGTGTCGTTGAAAGCGAAGCCGTTCACCCTCAAATGGGTGTAACCACTTGCCTTTGAAAAAGCAAATGTGCGTCCGCCAAAACCTAAATCAGTAGTGCGAGGGTCATGGCCGAAGATCGTTTTTAGCTTTTCAAGAGTCAGCGGTTGGCTATGTTTCAACTGCGGCAGAAGGCGTTCGATGCTAGCGACATCCGCGCCGAGCCAATCGGCTCTAATCGGTTGCTCTTTGTCCTGGCCCAAAGACGCATTAACACAAAGCAGCAAGAGACACAGAACCGAGGTGATCGTGTAAGTCTTCTTTTTCATCGATTAGTTTCGAGATTCAACCATCACGCGTTCAATTTCCGCAAGCGATTTCGGATCAGGAACCCGTAAAGAACTCCCAGCAAGATCGCCGGGATTGCGCCGAAGAACAACACGATCAGCAGCGGGATAAAAAATCCGAGCAGAGCATACAGGGGATTGAAATCGACACTGCTGAATATCTGAGGCGCCTCACTTACGACGCCGAGGAATGTACCGGTCATCACTGAGATGCTGATCGATCCGAACGCGACGCCCAGACCAACCAATACATTCATCGCCGTGTCGTGAGTCTTATCGCAGAGATACGTTCCCGCCTTTTTCCCAAGCCAGGATGCCGCAACGAACAGCGCGATCAACCCGACGATCATTTCTTTTGTTGGAGCGTTTAGGGGGACGACAAACTGGGGGATGCGCAGGGCGCGCACCATCACGATGGCGGCTACAACACCCAGCGCGGCGAACAGGAACGCGATCCACCTTCCGATACTTCCACATCCATGGCCGTCTTCGTTCAGCATAGGTGCCTCCCAAGGTGACCTTACAAGGAAGTGAAACTACAAAACAATAACGTTTTTCGCCTCGCTTGTGTTCGCCTGCGTACACAACAATTAAATTGCCTATTACTATTGACCCGCCGCTCTTTTTGACTAAAATTCCGTCAACGGTGAATGTGGTTGCCGGGGTGAGGACGGTGACCAATCGAGGCTGAATGTCTCCGCCAACCTTGAGAGGCCGGTCCAAAACCGGCCTTTCGGTTTTTAACCACGGATTTACACGGATACAACCACGGATTTTGCGCAAAATAGATGATCTCCGTTGCTGAAGCGGTTCAGATAATTAGACAACAAACGGCGCCACTCGGCACCGAGAAAGTTGATCTGCCAAACGCGCTCGGCCGCGTGTTGGCCCAGGAGATCGTCGCCGACTCAGATCTTCCACCGTTCGATCGTTCACAAATGGACGGTTATGCCGTGCGGGCCGAAGACACAACTACCGCACCCGTTAGTTTACGAATCGTCGGCGAGTCAGCGGCGGGCAAAGGCTGGCACCAGCAAATGAACGCCGGCGAAGCGGTGCGCATCATGACCGGCGCGCCTGTTCCCGCCGGCGCCGACAGCGTGCAACAAGTCGAACTAACTCACGAACTGAAAGACGGCACAGTCGTGGAATTGCTCGCGGCGGTCGAACCCGGACGATCGATCGTAAAACAAGGCGACGAGATCAAAGCGGGCGAAACCGTGTTGCGTCCGGGCGTCACGATCAACGCCGCGATGATGGCCGTGCTCGCCGCGTTTGGCTACGCGCAAGTCGAAGTATCAAAACGCCCCCGTGTCGCCGTAGCAGCAACCGGTAGCGAGCTCGTCACCGTTAACGAACAACCCGGACAGGACCAGATCCGTGATTCGAACAACTACTCGATCAGCGCCTATGCAGAACAGGCGGGCGCGGTGGTCCAACGTCTCCCACCCACACGCGACGAAACGTCACTGCTCAAACGCCAGATCGCCGAAGCCGCGGATAATTTCGACGT